>NZ_JBHUTX010000044.1:0-66257 GCF_042671245.1 Streptomyces sp. NPDC057099 | reverse complement strand
GAGCGGGATATGCCCCGGCAAGCCGGGGCATAGAGCGCGAATTGCGCAAGCGCAATTCGAATTCCCGCGTAAACGCGGGAATGGAATTCCGCAAGCGGAATTCAAAAGGCAGGGCAATTCGCGCAAGCGCGAATTGAGGGCACCCGCGCAAGCGCGGTCGCCGGGGCTGGCAGCAAGGGGAGGTGCATCACATGCGGGCCTGTGTAGCCCCTGGGGTTCCAGGCCACCATCCCCGCAACCGATGTGACGGACCATCGGCCCGACAAGTGCCAGCCCCACCGCAGTGACTGGGCTCCGCTGCGCTCCACCTTGACGCCTCCTCAACTGCCGAACCCGGCCGCTCACGTTCACGAATACCTCGCCAGCATACACGCCAACCCTCCACGGTAGGGCGGAATGCATCGACGCATCACCCGAGTGAGCGAACACGCAGTCAGCGTGATGCATCACAGAGGGCAGATGTGTAGCGTTTGGGTCCATGCCGCACCACCCCTGATCCTGGCCACAATTCACCGGACGAATTGATAGTTGCGCGGCCATGAACAGCTGAGCCACAGAACGGAAGCCCGATATGGGAATGCCGGAATTCAAAGTTCGGAGGTACCGGAGCCGAATGGCCCCCAGGCCATTCGGCGGAACCGTCCACCGGCCCCGGCCACGCTTCGGCTGTTGGATCGTTACGGCCGACACCACCCGAGACTCAGAGCCGATGGTGCCCTCCACGACCCGCGCCGGGGTAGCCGAGCCGCACGCGAAGCCGCCTCAGCCGCGGGCAGGAGCATGCGCAGGGGGAGGCCCGGCGATGGCCGGGCCGCGGTCGCCGGGGCAAGAGGCCACAGGATGCGCACCTGGTGGCCCCTCGATTGGTGCCGTCGGTGGCGGTGGCACCACCACAAGCGGAGGCCTTGGTGTGGCCCTCGCGCGCGCGTGCGTCTTAAGGAAAAGAGAGCACCTTGGGAAAACATGTTCTGACCTGCGGGTTTGCGAGAGGGGATGTGTCAGCGGCAACACATTGACCTGCGGAAATGTGCTCGCGGTGCCACACCGACACCCCTATTTGCCAACGCAGCTTGTACAAGTGCGGATCGGTGCAGGTGGCGACGGGTTCCCAGGGAACACGGCCCGAATCCGCTGTGTCGGCGTCGACACCAAAGCGCCACGCCAGCGTGTACAAATCTGCCAACTGAGCTTGAACAACTGCTAGTGTCCGCCGCGTACCCCCCAAGATCGAGGACAGGACCCCCGTCGATGCCACCCCAGCCCAAGCGCCCCTCCGCCGGCCGCGGCAAGGGCCGCATCGCCGCCGTTCCGCCCGGTGGTGACAGCGCCTTCCGCGAGACCCTGTCCTCCAGGCTGGGCAAGGACATCAAGCCGCCGACCCGCAAGCGGGCCGTGCAGAAGATGGACGTCAGCGTCCGGTACACGTACCGCGCGCCCCACGACATGTACGGCGGGTCCGGCTACAGCGTGGTGTCCAACGACTTCCTCGCCGACGTCCTGGCGGTGCTCATCGCGCAGCACGGCATGTCGCCGATCCAGTCCGCGGTCCTTCTGTGGTGCATCGGCCGACAGCGCGAGGGGTGGCTGCGCACCACGCACAAGAAGATCGCCGACAAGCTGGGCGTGGAGCGGTCGAACGTAACCCGGGCCATCGGCCGCCTGGAGCACTGGCACATGATCCAGCGCGTCGACAACGGGCTGATCTTCGTGAATCCGATGCTCGGGTTCGAGGGCAACGGCGACGTCCAGCGCGAGATCCTGGACGCGCTGCGCGACCGGGAGACCGGGCAGCTGCCCGAGGACGTCTTCCCCGCCCTCAACGCCCCGCGGCCGCCGCGCAGCGTGCAGCTGGAGCTAGGTGCCGAAGATGGGGAAGATGGAGTCGTCGACGAGGAGGGGCAGGCATGCTGATCCAGGCCAGCGCCGGTTTCGGAATGCTGTACCGGCTGGACCTCACCAAGGCCGCCATGGAGCTGCTGAGCGCCCTCATCGAGCGCCAGGAGCCCGGCGGCGAGGTGAACGCCTCCCAGGCCGAGCTGGGGGCCCGCGTGGGCCTGTCCAGAAACTCCGCGAACACCGCGATGTCGCTGCTGGAGAGCCGGAACCTCGTGCTGCGACCCAAGGACCGCAAGTACCGGACCTACTACCTCCACCCCTACGTCGCCTCCTACGCCTCCCAGGAGGAGCTGGAGGAAGCGATCGAGGACGCCGCCGAGCGCATCGAGGCCGGCGAACTGCCCGACATCACCGCCCCGCTGTACGAGACCGCGCCGCCCAAGCGGCAGAACCAGCCGCTCCGGGCGGTCCGCGCCGCCGGGTGACGCCGATCGCCGCCGCACATGGGCGATGACCGACTGCGAATTGTGCCCCTGCTGCAGACGGACGTGCGGCAGAGGCACACACGTCTGCCCGAGGGGCGAGCACCCGGCGGCGGAGTGGGCGGTAGCACTGGGTAAACCGGTTCGTTCTGGTGCTCCAGAACGAACACCACGGGTTAGTGGCGGTGCTGCCACCGTTTCGTGGCAGCACCGCCACCAAACAGAGCCGTAGGTCAGCAGGCTCTGACCCTACGGCTCTGGATGCAGCCGGCCGCGCTGCATCGGCCGGGGTCGGGCTGCTGCCCGTGTAGCACGCATGCGGGGTCCGGCCCATGCAAATGCTGCGCTGCACCTCGGAGAGCGCTCCGCTGCACTCGGCAACCACCCAAGGACCATGAACAACAACCCAGCAGCAGCTACAGCATGGTGCCGTGCAGGGCGCGGCGGTCGCCGGACATGGCGTAGCGGCGGGCGGCCAGGCCACGCTCGAGGGGCTCGCCGATCTCCTCGCACAGCAGAGCCATGACGCCGGTTGCCGCCTCTTTGTCGGACAGGTAGGCCGGGGCGACTTCGAGCATCAGCTCACCGATGGCGTACGCGCTGGCGAAGAGGTCGGTGGTGAGCTGGCGCCCTGCGGCGATTACGGGATCCGCCGGCGGTTCGGCGGACGGTGGGGGCGGGGCGGTGCGGACGTCGCGGACGGCCTGGCGGACCACCGCGCGCACCGTCGGCTCATCGAGGGCCGTCAGGCCGCTGTGAGCGAGTGTGGTGAGTCGGCGGGTGATCAGCTCCGCGACGACGTCCGTGCGGCCTGAGACGGCGATCAGGGCGCGCTGGGACAGGCCGTAGTCGAGCGCGGCCGCGGCGGCCGGGCCGGTGTCTCGCATGCGAGACGTCTCGGTGCCGGCGGCGACCGCGCCGTGGATCGCGGCCAGGGCGCGCGCGACGTCCAGGAGCCGGTACGCCTGCGCGCGGCTGATGCCGAACTCCGTGTCGCAGTACGACTCCCAGCTCGGCTGCCCGAGGGGTTCCCAGACGCGGGCGACATGGGCGTCGCGGACCCGGTCGGCGAGCACCGCCAGGGAGCGCCGGACGTCGTCGATCGCCTCGCGCAGCCCGGCCGTCATCTCCCGGGCCTGTGCCGCGCTGAGCGGAGGCCGCGCGGGTTCGGCGACGTCGTCCTGGCCGTGGTCGTGCTCGCCCATGTCTCCATCGTCCTCCGCGTCGGCGGGCCGGACCAAGGCGTACGGAAGCACGGCGCGCGAGCTCCACCTCACAGGCTCACAGGGCGCCGCGTCTACCTGGGGTTTTGGGGTGTGAGGCTATATGCCGCACACCTTCCGGACGGTGATTCTGTACGGGGTCAGGGTTCGATGAACGGCAATGCGACGGCGTGCAGTTTGGTCTGGAGGTTGATGTCGCTGGTGGCGACGTACCAGGCGGAGCCGGGGTGGCGGGACTGTAGAAGCAGAGTCGAGGCGATGAACCGGTCGTCCGGGACGTCCAGGTCGAGCCAGTCGGGCAGTGCGTCGGACTTGGGCTCGATGTACTCGAAGACGGCGTGGACGTCGCCGGCGACCCGGACCCCGAGGGTGACGTCGCCGTTGGTGCGCAGCCCCTTCAAGCGGCGGTCGGCCTTCTTGGCCGCGTCGCGCAGGATGTCGGTCCGGCCGGCGCGCTTCATGTCGTCGAGCTCGCGCAGCACGACCGGCAGCAAGTGCGCCATGTAGCGCGGACCGATCTGGCCGGTGTAGGCGGCGAGGTCCGGGTTGTCGATCAGCGCGTTGGTGTCGACGGTCAAGCGCACCGGCCACGGGTCCGTCGGGAGTAGATCGGCCAGGCTCCGTAGCTGCTGGACGTAGGCCTGCAGGAGCTTCACCGCCTCCGGCATGTGCTGGGGGATGGAGCAGTCGGACCACGTGCCCTCGCGGACCAGCCAGCGTTCCAGGTGCTTCAGGCTCTCCTTGAGCTTCTTTGCCGCCTCGGGCGTCGGGTGGGGGAACAGCAGCCGGAACTTCGGCTCCCAGCCCCGCAGGCGACGCAGGAGGTCCATCCGCTGGGACTCGAGCGCCGGGCCGCTCGGTGCCCAGCCCCAGTCCGCGGCTCCGAGGAGGACGAAGCTGTCGTCCGGCTCGTTCGGGTTCACGTACTGGATCTCGGAGGCCTCCAGGACAGCGAGGTAGTCCCGTTCGATCGCGTCGAGCTGCTCCAGGAGGCGCTCTCGGTAGGTCGGCGGGAGGGGCTTCTTCTGCGGCATCCACCGATGATGGACCACCCCACTGACATCCCTTGCCCTGCCGAGTCCTGCCCCCGAGCTACGCCGCGGTGGTAGCTCAGCGCGTCTACCTGGGGTTTTGTGGCGTGAAGGTGTGCGCAGGCGTGATCGGCGCGGTGCCGCCCGTAGTCCGGAAACGCGCAGATCCAGTAGCCGCTGGGCTGCACAGGTCCCTTACGGAACCAGTGCTCGGTGATCCAGGAAGTCAGACCCGCCAGGAGCGGATGCGGTCGGCGGCGTCGTATCCGTCGGCGCGGCCAGCGTCGATGTCGCGGGCGAGGTCGATCAGTGCGCCGTACGGCGGGTCGATGGCTTCGCCAGCGGCGTTCATGTAGGCGACGACGATCGCGGCGCCGTACAGGGCGTTGCGGGCCGGGAGCGGGCGCAGCCGGATCACGGCGTGCATGAGCGCGGCCGCGCGCCAGGCGTTGTCCACCCTGGCGCCGACCTGCGGAGTGTTGACTCGGTGGCGGGCGACGGCGGCCACGAGGTTGGAGAAGTCCCAGACCTCGGGCTGCTTGGGCAGCACCTCCGCCTGGCGCTCCAGCAGCCAGCGAATGTCGATGTGGAGTTCCACCTCAGGCAGCCCGCCCCTGGCGCCCAGCAGCGTCCAGTCGGGCGGGAGCGTCATCGGGGAAGGCCGCGTCGAACGCGTCCGCGTTGTCGGCGACGAACTGGCGGAAGACCTCCGCGGCGTCCTCGAGGCGGGGGTCGCGGACCGCGTTATGCGCGGCCTCGGTGATGAGCGCGGTCACCGTAGTGCTCTCGGTCTCGGCACGCTCCTGCAGCTGGGCGTGGAGTTCCTCTGGGACCCGGATCGTCACTGACTTCGACATACCCCTGACCGTACAGCAGGGCGTACAGCACGGGGGGCGGATCAGGTGAAACGGTCCTGGGAGACGGCTCGTGTGCGGTCGCGGGCGTCAATCGAGGCCAAGGGCGTGGTGCACGGCCTGGCGGGCGCGGTCGACATCGGCGTCCGTGACCGTCTCGTCATCTTCCACCTCGGTGAGCCACTGGGTGATCTCGTTCGGGTGCCGGTGAGCGAGGTCGGCGGGGATCTCCAGCGGGCGGGTGTCGGGCACGGCTTTCTCCTTCGTCGGGCGGTTCGCTGTGCTCAACGAGACGACGCCGCTGCGGGTGCCGGGACCAGGGGGACGGTGGTCGGCAAGCGTCGGGTCACCGGCTACTACCTGATGGGCCCCCTGGACAGCTGACTCCCAAAACAAGTGCTCAAGCGGCCAACTCAAGCACTCGCTGTCCAAACGAAGCGCTGAGTCACAGGGAATTCAGTGTAGGTCAGGCTTTCCCCGGTTCTAGTAGTCCAGGTCGAGGTAATCGATGTCGTTCAATTGCACGTGCGAGATTCCCATAGCCCGGCTTCCGCCGTCCTGGAAATAGACGTCTTTAAACCCTTCGGCGATGATCCCACGCATCTGCTGGTCGCTGGCCCCTGCGTCGCGAGCCTCGAAGAGGCGCTGGGCGTACTGCGGGGGGAGGTGCACGGTGAGTCGCCGGAAGCGCCCGTCGTCGGTCGTGCCGACCGGCGCGGTGTAGCCGAACCGGGCCCTCGTCTCCACCGTGATCCCGCCCGTGGCGGCCGCCTGCTGCTGGCGGCGCTTGCGTACCTGCGGCTGCCACCGCTGCCGTACAGCGTCGTCGATCTTCGCGGCGACATCGGGCCGGGCGTGCTTGCGGGCGCCACGCCGGTAGCGGTTCACGGAGTCGGCGGTGACACCAATCTCCTGGGCGACGGCCTTCGCGCTGCCCAACTGCCGGATCAAATAGCCGATCCGGCCCTTGAGCGTCTTCGGCGGCTGACGGGTGAAGGACTCCCGGTCGGCCCGCTCGATCGCGTCGTCGATCTCTCCGGCCACGTTCAACTCCTTTCGGGGATGCGGTGAAGCGTCCGTTCCCGCTCCACGCCGGCCTCCAGCGACGACGTGCCGCTTGTGGCGGGTCCGCCACAAGCGGCGGGCCGGCCGGTGTCGGTGGTCACGGTGCTACTCGCCTTCGTCCAGGACGGCGTCGCCACCCTTGATGTGACGGGCCGGGTTGAGGCCCTGCTCCATCAGGTCGACCGCCCACAGCATCGACTGGACGCCCTCCAGCTTCGCCAGGCCCGGCGTGGGCCCGAGACGGAAGCCGCCGGGCTGCGGCTTGCCGGACGCCGCGTACGGCAGGAAGTCCAGCGGGCTCTCGCCCGGCGAGGGGTAGACGACGCAGTCGGAGAGTACGGCGAGCGGGTAAAGGCCGGTCATTTTGGCCATGTTCAGCAGCTTGCGGTGCATGTTGACGCGAGCCTTGGAGATGACCGCGGCGCGGATGTCCGGGCGCCAGGTGGGGCGCTGCATGGCCGGCCACGGGTCGCCGTCCTTGTAGCCCTTGCCCTGCGGGTTCTCGCGCAGCTTGCCGATGCCGCCCTTGACCGTGGCCTTGATCGCGGACAGCACGGCGGTCAGCGCCGGGTCGACGTCCTTGTGGCGCTCCATCGCCGCCAGGAACTCCACGTCCGACAGGTGCCGGGTGACGCCGAGGTCGGCGAGGGTGTCGACGTAGGCGGTCTTGAGGCGGTCGTGCCACGGGTCCAGGTACGCGCCGGTCTCACGGCGCAGGTACGCCTCGATCGGGGCGACGTTGAAGCCGAGCTCCTGGGCGTAGGCGACGGTGTGCGTCTGGTACCAGGCCGGGCCCGTCGGACGCTCGCCGGTCGGCGTGAACGGGCTCGGCAGGCGCGCATCCAGCTCCACGTGGGACAGGTCGACCAGCCAGGAGCCGGGGATCTTCGGGTTGAACTTCGGGGCGTGGAAGTGGTCCGGGGCGCTGAGGCCGACGACCAGGCGGGCCGCGGCCGCGAGGAACGCGGTGTTCAGGTCCAGGCCGACGGCGAAGGGCAGCGTGCACTCCTCATCGGTGAGCAACTCCACCGGCCGCACCCACTGGTAGGCCTCCTCGTGCAGGAAGCCGCCCTTCCAGCCGGAGTGGACGACCACGGGGTGCTCCTGGGTGGCCTCCGGCGGCGCCGGGTCCATCGGCTCCGTCCCCAGACTGCCGGGGTTGTGGCCGCTCACCCAGTTCCCGGTCTCCTCGTCACGCTCCGGCCGGGTGGGCGGGCGCAGCGCCGTCATCAGCTCCAGCCCGGAGACGGCCGTCGATCCGCGCGGGGTGATGACCCGCTGCGCGTATACGCCGAGGACGCGGGCGATGTCGGCCGGCTCCATCTCCGCGACGCCGGGCCAGGACCGCTCATCGAGGGCGTCCCAGGACAGGATCGCCAGCTGCACGCACTGCCGCTCGCGCCCCTGCGCCTTGCGGTAGATCCGGGCCCACGGGCCGAAGCCACGCTTGGTGAGCTGCCACTTCGCGCGTCCTACCTGCTTGACGACCGGGTGGTCCTCGGGCAGGCGCAGGGAGCGGCGCTGCTCGTGGCCCTCAAGGCGTTCGGGCAGCCCGAGCTTCACGGCTGCAGAGGCGGTCAGCACGATCAGCGGGTCGGAGTCCTTGCCGTGCCGGTTGAGCTTGGCGGCACCGAGGCCGGACTCGCGCAGCGTCCACTCCACCAGCTCCACCACGCTGGTCGCCGGGCAGTCCAGCACGATCCCGCCGACGCCGTACGCGGAACCCTCACCGTCCAGCACGGCGAGCGGACCGTGCGGGAACCGCGGATCGGTGGCGGGCTTTGCGGCCTTCTTCGCCGCCGGCCGCCGCGACGACGCGGGGCGCGCGGCCGGACGCTCGGGCGCGGCCGGGGCGGCAGGCGCCTCCACCGGCACGGTTGCCTTCGCCTCGGGCGCGGCCGGGCCCGTGAACGCCTGCGGGGTCACCGGCTGCGGCACGGCGGCCGGAGCCTCCGGGGCGGCAGGGGCACCGTGCGCGGGGTACTTCTCCGCCCAGCCCTTCAGCAGCCGCTGGTAGGCCTCGAGGCGCGGCGGCTTCGGCTCGGAGCGGCCGTTCTCGTAATTCTTCACCGTCTGCACGGTGGACTTGAGGGCCTGCGCGAGGCGGGCCTGGGTGATGCCGGCAGCCTCGCGCAGTCGGGCGCGCTCCGCCGGGGGCGGGAGCTGCGGCTCCTCGTCCAGCAGCGCGTCGATGTTCGCGAACAGCTCTTCCTTCGATGGCATGGGTCTACCTCCCCCTCGATACTAGCAAATTTAGCTACACTTTTAGCTTGTTATTTAACTCGATTCGATGACCCTGTTAGGGTGATCTTGACCGGCTGGGCAGTGCCGCTCGGAGAGGCATCGGGAGGAAGCGTTGGTGGGATCGGGCGGCATGCCGGGCGTACTGTCCGAGCGCGAGAGCAACGGCATCCTGAACCGGGTCATCCTCCCGGCGGCGACGTGCCGTGCGGCGCGCCAGCAGCGGCCGGTCGTGGTTGTGGTGGCCGGCCAGCCCGGCGCTGGGAAGACGGCAATCGCCGATCTCGTGCAGGCCGTCCTGGACCTGCGCGGCGGCTCGGTGCGGGTCGGGCGGGACCTGTACAAGCCCGCGCACCGGCACTACGCGGCCGCTCTGGCCGCCGACGTGCGTACCGCCGGAGCCCTGGTCCGGCCCGACACCGCCCGCTGGCAGGCCGCCGTCGAAGACGTGGTCCGCGAGCGGGGCTTCGATGCCGTGGTGGAATCGGCACTCGCCGACCCGGACGACTTCCGTACGGCCTCGGCCGCCTACCGGGCCGCCGGGCACCGGATCGAGGTGGTCGTGGTGGCCACCGCGCAGGCCCTGAGCCAGCTGGGCATCGTGGACCGCTTCCTCACCGAGGCCGCCACCGGCGGCGGCCGCTACGTGTCCTGGGACAACCACGACAGCTGCGCCAAGAATCTCCCGGCCACCCTGGCCGCCATCGAGACCGAACAGCTCGCCGACCGGATCACCGTCGTACGGCGCGACGGCACCCTGCTGTACGCCAACGAGTTCACCGTCGACGGCGGTTGGCGGCGCCGGCCGGTGGCGGCCCGGGTGGTGCAGCGGGAGCGGTCACGGCCATGGACCGCGCCCGAGACCGCCTCCTTCCGCCGGGAACTGGCCCGTACGGACCGACGCGTCCACGCCGAACTCGCCGAGGACCGGCGGCTGGCCGTGCAACGGGACACCGAGCGCGCGGCGGCCTGGTCCGAACCGGTCCGCCGCATCGCCCAGCCCCGCCGCCGAGCCCCGGGCGTCGACTACCACCGGCTCTCGCCCGACGAACACCGCTGGATCTTCGACGAACTGATCGCCCCGTCCTACCTGAACCGCATCGTGCCCCGGGACGACCCGCGCGCCGTGTACGTCCTCGGACAGCCCGGCGCGGGCAAACTCCTGGCCGCCAGGATGGTCCGCCGCGCCATGCGGCCCGGCACGACCCGCCTGGTCGGCGACGACTTCAAGGCCTCGCACCCCGACTACTACCAGCTGCTGCGCGACGATCCCCGCAGCGCCGGAGCGGCCATCCGAGCCGACTACCGGTCGTGGTTCGCCCAAGCGGAGGAGTACGTACGCCTGCGGCGCGGCGACGTCGTGATCGAGGCCGCCCCCGGCAGCGCCCAGGAGTTCCTCGACAGCGCGCTGCCCTTCGCGACCACCGGCTACCCGGTCGAACTCGTGGTCCTGGCCGTACGCGAAGCCGACAGCCGGCTCGCCACCGCGCTGCGCTATGCCCGGGCCCTGCAGCGCGGCGGCACCGGCCGGTTCACCACCCGCACCGGGCACGACACCTGCTTCCGCGCGCTCACCGACCTCGTCGCCGTCGCCGAGCGGCACCCGCAGATCGCGGCCGTGACCGTGATCCGCCGTGACGGCCACGCCCTGGCGCGCCACGAGGCCGGCGGCGCCGGGCGGGCCTCGTGGGCGCTGACCGCGGAACGGCTGCGCCCGTACACCGAGCAGGAGGCCGCCGCGTTCCTCCGCCTCCACCAGGCGCTGCGCCGGGCGCTGCCCCGGCACCGGACCGAGCTGGACGAGATCGCCGCGCTCGCCCGGCCCTTGATGCCGCCTCGGGTGCAGCCGGCCCGGATCGACCGGCCGCACCCGCCCATCTGGCCCCTGCCCGTGTTGAGGAGTTCGGGCTACGACTCCTTAAGCGCGTTCAGCCGGGCCGCGTAGACCACGGCGATCCGGTCGGCCTCCTCCTGGTCGGCGGTTGCCAGCTGCGCCTGGTCGGCGAGCGCGGCCTCGCGGCCGGCCTTCAGCTCCTCGATCCGCTCCTCATCGGGCGCCGGAGCCCGGCGCTCCGTGATGATCTGGGCGTTGTACCAGTTCACCACCTCCTGGACGGCGTCCTCCGCTGCCTGCTCCTCGCCGCCCTCCAGGCCGGAGAAGTCGGGCTCATCTGGTGTGCCGGACATGGCACCCCCTCACATCGTGATCTTGATTGGGAGTGGTCATTGTCTCTTCGGGTCACCAGACCATCGAGGACCACGGTCACGGCCCTTGCGGGGCGGCCTTCTGCCTCTTCTCCCAGCGGCGGTGGTACCAGCGCCACCGCCGCTCCCGTAGCCGCTGGTGAACGCGGCTGACCCGGCTGTCGAGCACGTGAAACTCGGGATCGGCCAGGCGGACCAGGTCCTGGTCGACGCCCAAGGAGGTGCCGAAGAAGCTGCCGTCCTCCACTTCCTCATACGAGGCGATGCCGCTGACGACGACGGTGTTGATCGGCGCACTCGCCCGGTAGGCGGCTCGCATCTCCGGCAGAAGCCGGGTGCGAGACGTGTCTTCCTCGTCGAACCAGTCGAGGGAGAGCGGGACCGCGTTGTATCCGATGTCGTTGACGCCGACGTACCACGACCGATAGCCGCCCGGGTTGCCGAAGTAGTGGCTCTCCATGTACCCGAACCGGCGGTTGCCGAGCCGAGCACGGTGTTCATCGGTGTCGTCGAGGATCGCGAAGGAGGTCTTTCCGAGCCGGATCCGCGTGCCGCCGATCCGCACCGAGGGCCGGAACCACCAGCTGATGGTGGTGATCCCGTACATGACCATCACGTCATCCTCGGACCACGTCACCAGGTACCCGAGCCGCGACAGCGGCCAGGTCCTCACGGTGAGCTCCACCTTGCGGTCCCTGTCACCGGCCTCGTCGGCATCTGCGGCGAAGCGAGTGCATACGGTCGTGGACTGCCACTTGGGCTCTCCGAGCAGCGATTCGACGTAGTCGTGCCGAACCCCTGGCGCGATCTTGCGCAGCCGGGTCGTGAGGTGCCATCTCAGGCCGATGCTCCGGCGCCACCCCGCGGCGAGCGTTTTCGCGAGCGACCAGCCGGCGACGAGCACCGCGGCTATCTGCCACAGGTTGAGGCTGGTGTTGTACCAGGGCTCCGGATCGGGCTTCATCGCTGAAGGATGCCGTACGCCGGCCCGGCCCGGGCGGCCACGAGGTCTTCGGCCAGGTGCCGCCTCCCCAAGAGGAGTGCTGCGGGCATAGGTTGGAACCCGCAGTTGATCATCTTTCGGGGGTGAGCGTGGCAGGCCGGGATCTCAGGGCCCTGTTCAGTACGAACGACCGCAGTGTGCGCGCCGACGAGGCGTTCACGAACCGGTCCTCGCAGTGGGAGCTGGTCGCGGCCGCGCTCACCGCGCACCTCCAGCACATCAGCAGCCCCGGCTTCGACCCGGAGGACCTCGAGGCGCCCCGCGCCAACACGCTGGTCTTCCACGGGGTGGGCGGTATCGGCAAGACGAGCTTGTCCCGCACACTGGAGGCGGCACTCGCCGATGCCGGACGGCGTCCCGCCCAGTGGGGCGAACCCGGCTGGCCAGCCGACCGGATCCTGCCCGTACGCATCGACCTCGCCCGCTCCGCCGGCACCGACTTCGAGCAGCTCGTGCTGGCCATCCGGGCCGCCCTCACCCCGATCGGCCGCCCGCTGCCCGCCTTCGACCTCGCGCTGCGCCGCTACTGGGAGGCCAACCACCCCGGCGAGCCGCTGGAGGAGTACCTGCGCCGCGGCGGCATCACCTCCCGGTTCGGGCAGGCGCTGCCGCAGCAGATGCAGTCCGCGCTCGCCGACGTCGCCCAGGCGCTCATGCTGCCCGGCACGATCGGCTCCGCTGTCGGCCAGATCACCGGCGCTCTCATTGGCGCGCTGCGCGAACGCCGCCAGACCGTACGGGCCCTGGCCGGCTGCGCCCGGCTCGCTGACCTCCTCGAGGCCGAACCCGACCTGGACGCCCTGTCCTTCTACCCCCACCTGCTCGCGTGGGAGCTCAACCGCCTCCCCGACGGCCAGCGGGTCGTGCCGGTGGTGCTGCTCGACACGTTCGAGGACGTCGGCGACCGCACCCGCCGTGACCTGGAGCGGCTCATCCAGCGCACGGTGTGGCTTCTGCCGAACGCGTTCTTCGTCATCACCGGTCGCTCCCGCCTGCAGTGGGCCGATACGGCCCTGCAGGGCCAGCTCGACTACACCGGCCCCGCCGCCTGGCCCGGCCTCGCCGCGACCACCGTGCCCGCCGCCCGCACCCCCAACAGCACCGGTGCGGCCCGGCAGGTGCTGATCGGGGACTTCTCCCCCGAGGACTGCGACGACTACCTCGCCCGCCGCCTCACCCGCGACGGCCAGCCCCTCATCGGTGAACGTGTCCGGCAGGTCATCACCGCCCGCTCGCACGGCCTGCCCCTCCACCTCGATCTGTCCGTCGCCCGGTTCCTCGAGCTGAGCCGCAGCGGACACACCCCGCAGCCCGCCGACTTCGACCACGACTTCCCCGCCCTGGTCGCCCGCACCCTGTCCGACCTCACCCCCGACGAACGTCACGTCCTGCGCTCCGTCGCTCTGCTGGACGCCTTCGACGTCCCCCTCGCCACCCGGACGGCGGGCCTCCCCCACGAAGGGCCCGCACTGCGGCTGACCGAGCGGCCCTTCGTCCGCGAAAACCCCTACGGCCTGTGGCTCTTCCACCTGCACGCCCTGATCCGCTCCGCTGTTCGCAACGCCGACGACACCACCGACGACCGCTGGAGCGAACGCGACTGGCAGCAGGCCGCCCAACGCGCCTTCACCGCCCTGGGCGAGCAACACCAGGACGCGCCCGGCCCGGGCCGGCTCCTGCTCATCGCGTGCCTGCGCCAAGGCCTGCGCCTGGCCCGCGATCACCGCCTCGACCTCGACTGGCTCGCCCCCGCCGCCTGGGCATACGTCAGCGACTCCGTGTGGGAACCCCTCGCCCCGCCCGACACCGACTCCACGGGACTGGACACGGCCGCCGACGCCCTGGTCGAACTCCTCAGCGCGCTCGCCCGCCGCCAGCACCAGCACCGCTCGCACACCGTCGCCCGCCTCACCACGGTCATCGACAGCGACCTGCTCCCCGACGACCTGCAGCACTTGGCCCTGTACTACCGGGCCAAGGCCCACCGCGACCTCGGCGACAGCCCGGCCTCCCGCGCCGGCATGCAGGCCGTCGCCGACGGCGGGGGCCGCCTCGCCCCTGCCGCCCGCCGCGGACTTGCCCATCTCGCCCGTATGGCCGGCGACTTCCCCACCGCCCTGGCCACCGCCCACACCCTGGGCTGGGAAGGCCGCCACCACCGCGTCGAAGGCGACATCTGGTGGCCCCACGGCGCCATGGACCGCGCCGCCGCCGCATACGCCGCTGCACGCGACGAAGCCGAACACCACGGTGTCACCGGTGAGCGCGGCAACAGCCAGGCGCACCGCGCCTTCGCCCTGGCCTTCACCGATCAGGCCGTCGCCGACGACGAACTCGCCCTCGCTGAGCAGCTTCTGGCCGGCGTCGATCTGCGCGCCACCACCTTGATCACCCATATCGCGGCGCTCGCCCGCGACGCCGGCCGCACCGACGCCGACATCGACGACCGCGCCCAGGGGCTGCGCACCGAGATCCGTACAGCGGGCGTGACGTACACCGAGCTCGCTCTGGACCTCGCCCTCGCCTTCCACCACGCAGTCCGCGACGACCACGACCAGGTGGCCGCGACGATCGCCCGGCTGCGGGAGAACACCCGCGGCGGCGACCTCGCCTACTACGGCACCATCGCCGCCTTCATGGCCGGCCAGCCCGCCCCCCAGGCCTCCCCCGTCCGGTGGGCCGACAGCGAGCCGGCCACCCGCGAGCGCTGGCACGCCCTGGTCGCCGCCCGGCAACGACACCTCGGCATCTCGCAGTAGTCGTAGGCCCGCGCTGATTCAGCGCGGGCCGCAGAGTGTCGATGAGGTCATGGCGGCCAGCAGTGCGCCCGGCCTGCCGACACCAGGGAGTCCCGGAGCCGATGGGCTACAGCTGGTGCTGAATCCACCAGAACATCAGGCCGACGATGCCAGCTCCGGAGGCGTAGGCGGCACCACGCAGGGCGCTGGAGAGCATCGCGCGCAAGCGGCGGCGGATCCAGGCCCGAAGCCTCTTCCAGCGGCTTGGGGGAGGCGGGCTGGGATCGGACATGAGTCTCCTCGTACGGGTTGGGTGTGAAGTCGCAGTACCTGTGGGGCAGGAGAGAGAGGGTCAGGCAGGTTGCCCGGCGCAGTATCGGCAGCCCACGCCGCTGGCGATGAAGGCCGTGTAGCGGATTCGGCTGACCTGGCGGCACGACCGTCGCCGGCACCGCACCGTCCAGGGCACCGTGCTCCCCCGGAAGCGCTCTTCAGGGACGAGCCCGGCTTCACGGACGCGCTGCTCCGCCTCAGCCGCCCTGAGAACCCACTGGCGGGCGTCATCCGCAGCAGCGCGTCGGCTCTCGGCCTGCCGCGCTCGGTGCCAGGCCTCGGCCCAGAGACGGAAGCGCTTCTCCGGCACTTCGCAGGCAACGAGGTACGCGAACAGCTGCTCCTTGGATGCGACCGACTGGTCCCGCTCCCGGATCCGCCATGCCGTCGACCGAGAGAGACTGCCGAACTCACGGATACGGGCCTTGGCCCGCCGCTCCATCTCATCCAGGGACGGACAACCGTTCACCTGCCATAGCCGCCGCAGCGCAAGCCCCAGTTCCGCGGAATTTACGATCTGAGCCGGCGGGCGTGCGCGCGCAGGTTGCTGCTTGCGCCCGCGCTGCGACGCCTTCCTCCACAGGGACTCGATTCGCTCCCCGTCCAAGTGGCAGACGAGCGCGATGGCATGTGCCATCTGAAGCGTCGGCAGGGCACGGCCGGACTCAGCACGCTGGATCGTCCCGACGGACGTTCCGACCTTGTCGGCAACCTGCTGGCGAGTCAGTTCGGAAGCGGATCTCCCTGCGCGCAGTACGGCGGCCAGTCGGCCCTTCGAAGTCTTCGGGTTCGGAATGGGCGCCATCGGACGCCCGGTACGCGTCATCGCGGCTACCCGACCCTGGGCGCCGAAATCCGTCCTCCGCTTGTCACGGTTCGTATCAAGGCGTACTGCAGCATGACGTGCCCTTCCTCCGGAATCCGGCATACGGGTGCTGTGCACCGCCGACGCGGGACCGGGGTCTCAGAACTCTGGCTCCAACCAAGGCCGACAGCTCAACGGGTGGCTCCGTCGTGCTGCGGTGAACAGAATGGTGCCAGTGATCGGACCGCTCGAATGCCGGGCACGAGTACTAAATTCGTATCTGTCGCATCTGCCGGAGACAGGGCCAACTGGCAAGTTATCCCCGTGCACGCCTTCGCGCCCGATGATGCTCTGACGCGACCTGCACCTTCTCAACAGGGCGTCACCTCAGCGTTAAGCCATGGCCAGCCCTTCCAGGCGCTTTCTTCGAATTCGTCCCACATCCGCTTGCTGTCATCGCAGCAGACTGCAACCATCCGCACATCTGCCCCTCCTTGAGAGGCAGGCCCTGACCTCCTCTGGCTCCAACCAGTGAACAGGGACTTCATGGAACGGGCGGTGGCTCGCCCCTCCATCAGGCGCAGGCCGGGGCCCCAAGGTCCCGGCCTCGTTGCTGTTCAGGCCGTGGTCCGCAGTGGATCCGTCGGACCAACGGTCGCCGTCCGGGCCCGGGCCGCACGCTCTTGTCGTGCGCGGCGCAGGGCCGCCGCGTGGGAGACGTCGGCCTGGCGGCGGCACTCGGTGCGGGCCTGCTCGATCGGGGTCGGCGTAGTGTCCGGGACGGCGTCGGGCTCGAGGAACGCGCGGCGGGACAGCTCCCGCATCGCGGTGGTCTGCCGCTCCACCGCCTGTGCGATGTGCGGGTCCATCCGCGACGGCGGCGCCGCCTCCTGGTGCGCGGCGAGCGCGCGGCGGTAGCCGTCCGAGGCGTTCTCCCGGGTGCGCGGCGGCCCGGCCTGTGCGGCTGCGGGCTCCGGGTCGGAGTCGGCCGGCTCGGGCACCGGCACCGTGCCGGGCGCCAGGATCCGCAGGGCGCGGACGACCGTCCGGCCCGCCGACTGGTTGGCGGCCGCGACGATGCGGGTCTGCTCGAGGCGGGCCTTCGTTGCCCAGGCCGCCGACTCCGGGCACACCGTCAGCTGGCCGGAGTCGGCGTCGTACGACACGGCGGCGACGTGCCCGGCGAGCTCGGGGGCGATGGCCGCCCACCGCTCGCGCAGCGTCGCGCCGGCGGCAGGGAGCTCCCAAGCTCGCTCGGTGACCAGCGCTCCGATCGCCGCCCCGAGCCCCATCGGTTCCCGCCCGTCACGGCGCACCGTACGGACCATCCGCAGCTTCGCTTTCGCCTTCAGGCCGCCGCCGTTGGCGCGTGCCGCTTCCATCGCGGCCCGCAGCGCGACCCGGGCCAGGTCGACGCCGGACGTCTCGCTGCCGCTCATGCCTGCCCCCAGGTGGAGTAGCCGAGGTCCAGGTGCCCGAGCCGGGAGTGATGGTGCGCCTGGTCGACCAGCTGGTTGCTGAACAGGCGCCTTGCCGACGTCTCGCCGTAGCGGTCGATGTGGTCGAACACCACCTGGTGGTCCCTGAGCGCCCGCACCCGCCAGTTGCGCACCTGCTCAGGGGTCAGGTCCTCGAGGACCAGCTCCTGGTCGTCGTCGACGTCCATGGCCTCCGGGGCCGGGGCGGCGACGGCCGGACGGGGCGCGGGCAGCACGACCCGGGGCACCGGCGCGGCCGGGCCCTGGTCCTCGGGCTGCGCGGCCGCGGCTTCGGCACGGGCCTGAGCGGCGGCGACCTGCCGGGCGCGGACCTGGTCCCACTCGTGCGCCTGTGCCCATGCCCTGGCCGTCACGTCCTGGTGCAGCTGCGTGGCGGTGGCCGCCCGACGCTCCGCCTCGGAGGCGCCGGGCATCGCGGTGTCGACGGCGGCCGCGACCGCGCGGCGCTGGTCCCGGCGGTCTTCCTGCCGCTCCGAGCACCGGGGGCAGTCCTGGCCGGAGTCGAGGAGCACCCGGTCGTCGCACCGCACGTCGCCGCACTGCTGACGCTGCGGCAGGGCCAGGCCGATCAGCCAGGCCACCGGGTCCTTGATCGGCCCGCCCACCCGCATCTGGGTCTCCAGGTGCCGGGCGAGCCGGTCGGCGAGGACCTGCGGCGCGTCCACGGAACCAGCGAAACCGACCACCCGCTTGAGCTCACGGCGGGCGGCAGCCTCCACCACGCGGCGGGCGGCCGGACGCTCCAGCCGCGCCCACACCAGGCCAACCGGGGCCAGGACGGCCCGCAGTTCCTCCGGCGGCAGGGGCACCCTCCCCCGCTGCTGCTTGCCCTGCCCCTCGCCCTCCATGACCTGCACCGGAGCACCGGCCACCGGCCCGCGGCCGCTGTTCTCGCCTTCTCCGACCGGGGACTTCTCCTGCTGTTCCCCGCGCAGCGGGCCGTCCTCGCGCACGCACGCGCGGTCCGGCAGATCACCGGACTCACCACGGCCTTCGCCGGAAAAGCCACCAGAGAGCTTCAGAGGAACGACGGGAGTAACCAGGTGAGGGTGGTCAGTGTGAAGGGCTGCCGTAACGTCGGGCTCTGCAACACCCGCCTCATCGACCTCCCGCACATCGCTGACCTGCGGTTCTGCCTCCTGTTCGGAGGCCTCACTATCCCCTGCCGCAACGTCGGGGTCTGAAAAATCGGGGTCCGGGGCGGTCGCACGCTCCTTCCGCCGGGTGTCGACGGCGCCGACCTTGCCGTGCGCGGCGGCGACCGCCGGCACCATCAGCCGCGTACGGTGCGCGAGACGCGATGCCGTCGCCACCCGCACCCGCTGAACCAGGCCCCGATCCTCCAGCCGCTCCAGAACCCGCTCCCCCGTCGACGCCTTGCCGCCCAGCAGCCGGGCCACCGTCGCCGCCGCGCGGCCGCGCTTGGTGTCCACCGTCCCGCCGCACTGCCGCACCCGGCCGTTCTCCCGCGCCTCCATCACCAGCAGCAACAGGGCCAGCCGGTCCGTCGCCGCCGCCCGGCCCGTACGGGGCCCGAGCAGCCCGGCCGGGGTCACCCGGCCGTCCTTGTGCGTCCAGCCCGGCGCCATCACGGCCTCCATCAGCCGCAGCAGCGTCGCGAACTCCTTCTTCTCCAAGTTCAGCGGGTGCCCGACCACGCCGTACGCGGCCCACACCGGCAGCACCTTGCACCGCAGCCCGATGTCCTGGCCGAACTCGCCCTCCGCCGTCTCGACGTCGACCAGGCCGGACCGGCGCAGCGCCGGAACCACGTCCGACGCGACGTACGAGGCCGACAGCCCCAGCCACCGACCCAGCTCCGGCGTACGGATCTCCACCACACCGGTCTCCGACGGCGTCCGCGACGCCAGCACCAGCACCGCCAGGCGCACCGCGTCCGAGGCACCCTCCAGGCCAGCCGCATCCAGCAACGCGCGCACCGCACCACCCAGACGGGCGCGGGCGTCCTCACCGAGCGACAGCGGATGGCCCGCAGGCCGCTCCGGAACCGGCCCGGCACCTACGGACCGCAGCCACCGCCCCGTCCCGCCCGGCGGATCGTCGACCGGGTTGTCGATGACATCCCACAGGGGGTAGTCCAGCGCGGCGGCCTGTGCGGCCTGTGCCGCCACGGCGCTCACAGGAACATTCCCGAGGTCAGGCGATCCGCCCACCTGGCGGCATTCACACGACAACCAAGAGGTGTGATGCACGTCACAATTCCATGGGGCGGGACGCGCCAGCCTGCGGAGTTGACCGGAGGCGTGGTGTCCCCCACCCCCGGGTCAAGCTGACAGACCCGGCTGACCTCGTGCACTATGGCGATACCAACCTTCATATAGGTCGACCCCGACCGCGACCGGGCCCTTGCCAGGACCCGACCTCGGCCGAACGGTCTATGCGGATGTAGGTGGTCCCCAACGGCCTGCCATAGCCGAAGGAGCCCACCGGTTGGGTGCAGAAGCCCCCTGCCACTGGGAGCGACTGCGGTATTGCTCGGCCCTCACGGACCGGGTGGTGCGACCCGCTTGCCAAAGCGGGGTTTTGCGATTGAAGAAGAACCAGCTCGATGAGCTGGAGCCCGGAAACCGGCGCCAAAACCGGAGACTGGGCGGCCGACCTGGACGGTGAGTCCGGCCGGTAGACGGGCCGCGCGAGGCCAGGTGGATGCCACTCCACCTCATCGGCGCGCGCGGCCGATGGCCAGCTAGGTCATCCCGACCCCCTCGAATCCGAAGGCGGCGTCGGCATACCCAAAACCACACCCGATGGCGTGATCGCGTTGAAGGAACGGCGCAGGTGCGCGTGTAGTTCCACGGGCGCGGGTACTCTTCACCCCGCGAGCACCTCCCATCAAGGTGTGTCGCCAACGGAGCTTCGCCCCGTTCGAGAACCCTCGGTAGACCAGGCCCGGTCCCGGGGGTTCTCGCCGTTAAGGATCACTTCTGCACACAGCCTAACCGCACGACCGGACAGAATTGCGCGACGAATTCGTGCAGTGTCCAAGGTGCTCAGAATGCCGCGCCCGCCTGACGGGAAGCGCGCGGAAAGTTGCCCGCCGCACGGGAAAGCCAGCTGCCGCAAGGGCATTTCCGCGCTCCTCCCAAGTCGGGCGGGCGCGCACATCAGGCTCGTTCCTTGGGGGCGTAGCGCACGAGTACGACGTCGTCGATCGCGCGGATCTCCAGCACCTTCATCCGGGCCGTCGAACCACCTGGGTAGTCGGCGTCGCCCAGAAACCGGGCTGCCTCCGGCTGGCCCACGAGCAGTGGGGCGATGGCGAGGTGAACTTCATCGGCCAGGTTCTGCGCCATGAGCTGCGTGTGGATGGTCCCACCGCCTTCCACCATCAGCCGCTCGACTCCACGGCGCCCGAGCTCATCGAGGACCAGGCCCCAGTCGAGTTCGGGACCGACGCTGACGACGTCGGCCAGATCGCCCAGGGTGGCGCGTACCTTCTCTTCTGCACCGTCCACGGTGATGACCAGCTTCTGTCCGCCGAAGTGCCAGAACTTCAGATCGGCGGACAGATCGCCGCTCGCAGTGATGGTGACCTTCAGGGGGAACTCGGGCTTGCCGTCAGCTATGCGCTTCGAGCGCCGCTCGTCGCTATTCACCAAGAGGCGGGGGTTGTCCCGGCGCATGGTGTTCGCGCCGATCAAGATGGCGTCGGACTCCGCGCGGACCTGGTCGACCCGGTCGAAGTCGGCCGCATTGGACAGCCGCAGCCGGTCGGGGGTGGTGTCGTCCAGGTATCCGTCGACCGACATGGCGGCGGAGAGAATGACGTATGGACGCGTGGTCATGACTGCTTGTATCCGTTTCTGTCAGGCTTCGTGGGCGAGGACGAGGTCGAAGTTCTCACGGAAGTCGGCCACCTCGGGCTGGCGTTGCCACGGGACCAGCGCCTCGTCGAGACGGATGAGCTCGCGCATGATCCGACCAGATCCTGTGTCGTTCGCGACCGTCAGGGCCTGGAGGCCGACAGCGGCGGCCTGCTCGGGCGCATCGGCGCCAGCATGGGCGATCGCCGCGCGGGCTAGGTACACGCCCCGGTCCCGGTGGTAGCCCTCCGGTAGAGCATCAATGGCGTTGGTGAAGACTTCCGCGGCCTGGGCGTGCTTCCCCAGCACCTCGAGTCCCTGAGCGCGGTGAACGTCGACATACTGCTCGTTCAACCACACCCCCCACGGGGTTGTGTCGCTGGAGACGCGGTCGAGCGCGTTGCGGACGTCTTCGATCGCGCGCTCGCTGTCGGAGTCTGCGCCTCGAAGGGCGTGACCGTACGACTCGTACGTGCGGGCCACAGCGGCGAGACGGCTACGCGGACGTGCCATGCGCTGCGCCGCCTCGGCCAGATCGACAACGTCGACCAGGTCGCGCTTCTCACCAGCGAGCTGGGCCTTGCGAGCCATGACGTAGGAGGTCAGGTCACCGTCGCCGACGGTGTGGCTCCATTGGAAGGCCCGGTCCAGCCAGAACTCCGCGCTGTCGAAATCGCCCAGGTCCTGATAGAGCCAGCTGGCGAACTCGGCGTACTGGGTCTGGAGCTCCATCAGGGAATCGCGGTCAACGCCCTTGGCTTCGCGGCGTAGATCCTTGATGACGTCGATGTGCTCACGCACGGACTGCACGGCGCTTCGTGGCCCCAGCAGGTTGTCGTTGTCGATCAGCAGTCGACGAGCGCGCCGGAGATACTCGATGGGCGTACCGCTGTACGCAGCTGCAGCCCGTGCCGGCCGGGCCAGCCCCGGCACCGCACCTGAGTCCGCGGCCGCCGGCGTTCCCGTGCCAAGTGCAGCCGCGGCACCGATTCCCACCCCGCCACGCAGCATCGCGCGTCGATTCAGCGCCACGAAAATCACCGATCCATCCGGTAGACGAGCAGGGACATAGGTCCCCTCATGGTCAGACGCTGCCTGCTGGGATGCGGCACTGGCCAGCCCGATCGACGCATTGGATACACGGGGAGCAGAAACGGATACACGACTACGTGCGGATACACCCCCGCCGGCACGCTCCCACAAGTCGACCAGTACGCCGCCGGCGTTGAGCGTCGAGTCGACAAGCGCGACCTCCTTCTGGTGCTTCGGAAACCGTGAGCAGTCCTCCCATTTCTGCAGCTTGCCGTGCGACATCCAGGTCTTTTCCGCCAGCTTGCGCAGGGAGTAGCGCCGGGCGTTCCGAAACTCTCGGAGCGTGTAGGCGAAGCGGTGCTTGGGTGACTGCTCGGGCGTCAACACCTCTGGCCGCTGAGTCACTTGCTGCCCCTTCCATGTCTCCACTTGGCGTATCCGGCGGTTGGATACACGGTCGATCTAGAACTTCCACGCCGATTGGGCTTACAACTTTGCTAACGAGATCAAGTCCGCAGGGGAGGGATGGCCATGCACAACGTGAAGCAGAAGATGTCAGGAGCTATGTCCCTCCTCGATCTTCGCGAGACGCGCAGTCAAGTCGGCGATCTGCTCCTCAAGCCGTCTGAGGGCACGGGCAGTCGAGTCCTCGGCGGACTCGCTGGCCGTCTCTGTGACGAAGGATCCGCGCCCCTGGTGCGAGTAGATCAGTCCGGCTGTCCGCAGCTCCGTCAGCGCTCGCTGAACGGTTCCCGGCGCAACGTCATACGTGTCGGCCAGCTCGCGAGTGCTCGGCAACTTGGTCCCGGCCGTCAGCTGTCCCGAGCGGATCTTGTCGCGCACGTTCTTAACAATTCGCTGGTACGGCTGCACCGCCTCGTCGCTCATGACCGACATCGTAGGCCGACCTCCTCGACATAGCTAGGTTCCATAGCTTCATCAACACACCGCTTGACATAGCACCCACTGTATCAAGTAACTTAGCTATGCCGACAAGGTGGGCTGCTTCGCTCACCGAGTCGCAAGCAAGACCGCAGTAGTCGTCCGCCCTTCGGGGCGGCCGGGGTAGTCCTCAGCTCGCTGAGGGCGCGAGAGCACCATCGAACTCCCCCGGAGCCTGACGGCCGCGACGACTGCGTGCACGTCGCAGCGCTGTGCGCTGTCTGTCCTACGGGACGCCGGCCTCGTGCCGTGTGGCCCGGAGGGCAGAGAGAGCATCGCGACGCGCTCCCTGCCACTCCGTCCCTGAGGAGTCCAGATGTCTTCCACCCTCGAGCGCACCGCCCGCCCCCGACGGAGCCGGACCCGATCCCGCAACATCAACCCTCGCCCGGCGCTCGCCGTCTCCAGTCTCAAGCCCCACCAGTACGACCTGCGTCCGGCCTGCGCGTCGCTGATCTGCCCCGACTGCGAGACGTGGGTGCCGATCACCGGCATCCAGGCGAGGAAGCCCAAGGTCGTGCCGCACGACACCGGCCGGGCGGGCAAGGACGCGGCCGTCCGCTGCCATCTGGGCAGCAACCGCCTGGTCACGGTCGACGTCACGGCCAGGAAGTGGGAGGAGCGCCTGGTGGACGGACACGCGGAGACCGTGCACCGCCGCCGGACCACTGTCCGGCGCAAGCCGAAGGTGCAGTCGGCCCCGGCCGTCGTCCAGATCGCCGCGCAGAAGCAGACCCCGACGAAGGAGTCGGGGGACGGTCGGGCGCCGTTGCGGCGGCGGAAGGATGCCTGGGCGTCGACTGAGGCGGCGGTCCGCGACACCGACACCCGGCGCGCGCAGCTGCCCGACGGTGACACGCCCCTGGGCGCGCCGACGGTGCCGCTCAAGACGCTCCACCCCAAGCGCTCCGAGCGCTGACCAGCCCCGCACGAACGGCCATCTCAAGCCCGTGGCCGCCTCTTCAGCAGCCCTGCGCTGCCCGTCGTACACCGCCCCGCCCTGTGGTGGAGCCGGTGGCCGGCGGAGTGCGCAGGACGCACTCGCGCGACGAGCCCCCAGGAGCGCGTTCCTGGGGGCTCTTTCGCAGGTCACCCTTCGTGAGAGGACGACCCAACTTGCCCAGCATGACACCGGTCCCGCACGAGCGGACTCCCGACCGACCCGCCCCGGCCCGTCCCCACCCGCAGCGCACCGCGCGGCACGACGAGCTTGCCCTCGCCCACCTCGCCCGACCGGATCGGAGCCGCAGCGTGATCCCTGCCGTCATCAGCCTGCCCCGCACCCAGGACGAAGTCGGTCCCCGGGGTCCCGGCGCCATCTACCAGAACGTCGACGGCCGGTTCGAGGTCCTGGCGCTCATCAACAACCCGTCCGAGGCCGCGCAGCTGCTGCGCCGCGACAGCGCGCGGTGGGCGCTCATCGTCCGCGACACCCTGCGCCCCGACGGCCAGCCCTTCGCGGTCGGCTCGGTGTGGACGACCTCGGACTACCTGATCCGCCCGGCCAGGACGACCGCGCCCGCGTTCGCGTGGGCGCCGGCCGCCTGACGATCCGCCACGGTCCCTCTCTCACCCCACCAGAGCGTCGGGGGTGGGAGACGGGCCGTGGCTGGCCGTCCGGCCAGTCACACGGTGACAGCCCCGGAAGGTGAGAGCTCCGGGGCTGTCTGGTCAAAGGACAACGGAGGTCCCGATGACCACGACGATCATGGCACGCCCCCACCTCGGCTTAACAGACGTCGACGCGGCGGGCGCGGACCGCCAGCTCGGGCACCTGCTGACGCGCATGGTGCGCGTGGCCGACGCCCGGGTCAAGCCCGGCCGGCGGGCGCGGCGCACGGTGCAGGAGATGGTGCCCGGCTACGAGCGTCAGCCGGTGCTGACGCTGTTCCGGCCGGTGATGGACAACGACGCGTGCCCGCTGTGCGGGCGCTGGTCCTGCGACCCGAGTAACTGCCCGCCCGCCTCGGCCGCGCCCGCGCCGGCCGTGACGGGCAGCGGCAACCAGTGCTCGAGGTGCGGAGGCTGGTTCGGCGTCACTGCCGCGGCGCCCGCCCCGGCCATCGCCTGGACATGTGACGCGTGCCAGGCCCTCGGGCGTTGATGCCGCACCTCATACAGGCGGCCCGGGCAGCGCAGCAGCGCGCTGCCCGGGCCGCTCTCGCGGTCGGCTCCCACCACCCTCTCGCCCGCGTGCTGCTCGCGGCCGCCGCGATGGCCGCCGCGGCCGCGTGGGAGGCGGGTCACCGCGTCACCGATCTCCATCCGTCCCGCCAGCACCACGGAAGACCCCCACGTGCCTGACAACTTGTTCCAGCGCTATCAGGCGGCCCACCGCGCTCACGAAGCGCACGCCGCCTCCTGCACCGCATGCACGGCCCGCGCCCGCTGCCCCGAGGGCACGCGGCTGTGGGAGTCGTTCGAGCGGCTGCAGGACGTCTACCTGCAGTGCAAGCGGCCCCGCTGAGTACGGCGGCCACGAATACGTCCGACAGGAGACAGACATGGCCCACACCATCCCGTTACGCGCGCCCCTGGACGAATCCGAACTGCCGCCCCCGACGCCGGCCGCCACGGCGAACAGGAGACAGACATGGCCCACACCATCCCGTTACGCGCGCCCCTGGACGAATCCGAACTGCCGCCCCCGACGCCGGCCGCCACGGCGAAGCCCGGCGGCACCACCGCCGGCCAGCCGCGCACCGGAACCTCCGTCGCCCAGCAAGGAGTTGGCATGCTCGGTATCACCGTCACCATCACGGCCGACGAGCACCGGCAGATCTGGGAACGCCTGACACCGCACCTGCCGCGGTACCTGACGAAGGTCGAGAACCACCCCTCGGGCTGGGGTCTGCGCTTCGAATTCGCGCCGTTCACCGGCCGGGAAGAGGAACCGGCCCGGCCCCGCGCCTCCTACGAGGACCCGCGACTGCGCTACGTCCCGGAGTCCGAGGATGCGACCGAACACCGGTTGCGCGAAGCGGCCCGCCACATCCTGGGCGACCTGTACGACGAGGCGCGCAAGGAGTGGAAGGACGCCGCCTACGTCGCCGATCTGCGCCAGGCCGTCCAGGACGCCCCTGACCGCTGGAAGACGTACGAGCGGGAGATGAAGGCGCTGCAGTCGGCCTACGACTACCTGCGCACTCCGCAGGCCGGGCCCGAGTGGCCGGCCGCGATCTCCCGCCTGGTCGACGCGCAGGAGCGCGCCCTGGCCGCCGCCGTCGCGTTCGACGACCGCGCGGTGGACATCGCGCGCGTTCACGACAAGCACCTCTACGCCGACCTGAGCCACGCCGGGGCTCTGGCGAAGGCTGGCTACCCCGAGGGCGCGCACTGGCACATCGGCAGCGCCTTCGGCGGCTACCTCAGCGGCTTCCTCGCGGAAGAGGTCGGCCGCCTCATCAAGCAGCAGGAAGACCACATCACCAAGGTCGCCCGCCTGGCCGGCACTGCCCGCAGCTGACCCATCACCGCAACTCATCAGAAGGGAACCAAGGCGTGAACAAGATCAAGAGCTGGAAGGCTAAGGCCTCCCCACGCGGGACGGTGCTCAGCATCCTGGGCGTCGTCACCCTGGGCGTCGCCATCCTGTCGGTGGCGGTGAGCTACCACATCCTCGAACCGCAGTTCGGAGGGTGGGCCGTGCCCACCGTCGCCGCTCTGGATGCCCTCTGGGTCGTCTTCCAGGCGACGGAGATCCTGGCCCGCAACAACCGGTCCCGCGCGCAGCGCGTCCAGGCCGCCGGGCTGGCGCTCACCGTCATCAACGCGGCCATCCCCACGGCCGACCTGATCCTGGCCCAGCCCAGGACGTTCGACCTGGCCATGGTCCTCACCCCGATCGCCATCGTGGCGACCAAGACCGCGTGGTGGATCGCCCTGCCCTCGCTCGGCCGGCGAGTGTCGGACGAGACCCGGCAGAACATCGCCGACAAGCGGCAGGACGTGGCGGACCGGCTCGAGGAGATGGAGGCCGACGCCGCCCACCGGATCGAGCTGCTGGAGCTCGCCACCTCGCTCGAGGAGCGCGTCGCCAAGGCCGAGACGAAGTACCGCAAGTCGGTCCTGGCCACGCAGCAGACCATGACCGAGGACCTGCACAAGCAGGCCGAGGCCACGCAGAAGACGGTCACGGAGAAGGTGCTGCCCGCCTCCGTGGCGGCGATCCGGCTGCCGGAACTCGGCACCTGGTCGCCGAACGCGCCCGCGCTGCCCGTCACGGCCAACCGTGACGGCTCGGACTCCGATCGCCGGGCGCTGACCGCCGGGCGTGACGCCTCCGGCACGGACGCTGAGGGCCGTCACGCAGGTCAGGGCGATTTCACGAGCGGCCGTGACGGTGAGCGTCACGGCGGGCGTGACGCGGGCCGTGACGCCGTCACGCTCGACGACCTCGCGGTCGTCGCGGGCGTGGCGACCCCGCAGCCTGGTGAGCAGCTGACCGACCAGCAGCTGGGCGTTGTGCTGCGGCACCTGCGCTACCGCGACGACCCGCCGATGTCCTACCGCCAGGCCGGCGCCGCCTTCCGCGACGCCAAGTTCGTCGGCTCCGAGGAGCGCGTGCGCCGCGCCTGGGGTGCGCTGCTGTCGAACGAGCAGAGCGACACGGCGGAGGAAACCGAATCGGCCGACGACGACGAAGACGCGGACGCCTGAGAAGGAAGGGGCCGTCCGCCCCGTTTGTCCGGCACCACCAGTGAGGGCCAGCCCGTCAGCGCGGGCTGGCCCTTGCTGCGACTGCCGGAAGCGATACCCGCAGTCGACCAGTGCAGACCCGGCGAGTGACTCGGCGAGCGGACCTCCGTGTTCGCAGACCCAGGGAGCAGACCCGGCGAGCGCTGGAGCAAAACTCCCTAGAAATCGAAAATGTGTGCGGCTAGGGTCGCCCACCCGTTCAAGATCGCCAGTGAAGGAGAGGGGTGTGGGAAAGAAGAAACAGCAGGTCAGCGAGGACATGGCCGGGCAGGCGGCAGGGGCCATCGGCGTCCTCGCCATAGCCTTCGGCGCCCTCGCGGCCATCAAGGACAAGCTGGGCCTGTCCTGGATGGCCACCGTCCTGCTCACCGCGGGAGCGCTGGTCGCGCTGGGCTATCTGGCCTGGCGGATCCGCACAGGCGTCATGCAGCGCTGGGCGCGCGAAGCCCGGCCTGCGACGGCGCTGAAGCAGGAAGCGCCCGCGGCCGGACTGGAAGAGCTTCAGACGGACGCTGAGCCCGTTGCCGCACACCCTGAGCTCACCGCGGCGCTGCGCACGGCGAGCGTCATCGGCGACAACCAGGTGATCCGGGCCGACGAGGTCACGATCAGCTCGGTGCAGACCGGCGATGTCTACGACTTCCTGGTCCCCAAGGGCCGCACGTACGAAGACGTCGAGAAGCGCCTGGGCACCGTGGCGGGCATGTTCGGGGTCACCCGCCTGCACCTGACGCTGGAGCGCAGCCGCGACAACGAACGCCGCGTCAAGCTCCTCAAGCTGCACGAGCCCCCGTTCACCCGGCCGTTCCCGGCCCCGACCCGGCGGGAGATCGAGTCGTTCGCCGGAGTACCGCTCGGTCACGACGTCACCGGCCAGCTCGCCGGCGTGCCCACGTTCGACAAGGCATCGCTGCTGGTCGCCGGAATGACACAGATGGGCAAGACCACGCTGGTCAACGGGCTCATCACCTGCCTGCTGATCGCGTACGGCGATTTCGAACTGTATTTGCTCGACGGGAAGTTCTGCGGGCTGACCAGGTTCGAGCCGATCGCCACCCGATACGAATCGTCCGACGATCCGGCCGTGTTCTGGGAAATGGTCCGGGAACTGGACGCCCGCTCAGACGACCGATACAGGAAGATCACGGAGGCTATTCGAACCCGGCAGCCGGTCCCGAAATTCAAGCCAGTCATCTTCATCGTGGACGAGGCGGCCGACTTCTTCGCGCCCGGCGCCACGAACGAAGAGAAAGACCAGGCCAAGCAGATCGCGGAAGATACGCGATCCCTCGTCTCCAAGTCCCTGGAATCTGGCATCTCCACGGTGCTCATGACGCAGCGCCCCTCCACGAATGCGATTCCCGTCAAGGTGCGAGACCAGTTCCTCTACCGGATGTGCCTCTACGTGGCATCTGCGGGTACCGCCAAGGTGGCTCTCGGCGACACCTACTTCGAGACGGTCGCGCCGATCAACCCGGCGCTTCTCGACGCTGAGATCAAGGGGCAGTCGGTTCTCTTCGCCAATGGGCGCTCCACACTCATCCGGGGATTCAACTTCACTGATGAGTTCATCTGGGGTGTGGTAGACGAAAAGGCCGCCAAGCAAGTGGAAGCGCTTCCGGAAAAAACTCCGCTCAGGCAGGCCATCGAACTGATGCAAAGCAAGGGCGTGGACTTCATGACCACACCCGACATTGCTCCCGCCCTCGGAATTCTGGAAGACGACCCGGCGAAGCGCGGAAAGAAGCTCAACGAGCTCCTGGGCGGACCTCCCACCTACAAGAACTCACAGGGCCGCGGCTACCGCCTGGACGACCTGATCGCCTTCGCCAGGAGGGCCGATTCGTGACCGTCACCGCCACCGCCACACCACCGCCATCGCACCGCCATCCCGGCGGGCCCATGGCGGTGGTGTGGCGGTCCAGGACGGTCATATGGCGGTGCCATGGCGGACCACCATGGCGGATCTGACCTGCACAAACATCCATCAACCCAGGAAGGGAGGGAGGAAGCCCGTTGCGTGCCTCAGCAGCCGTCACAGTCGGGATAGGAGCCACCGCGGCCGTCGCCGTGGGCAGCCTGCTCACCGCCGCCGGCGACAGCCCGGCCGGGGCGGCAGGGGCGGCGCTCAGCTTGGCCGTTCCCGCGAACTACCAGAGCCTGATCGAGGACGCGGGAAACCGCTGCCCCGAGGTCAGCCCGAATCTACTCGCCGCGCTCATCACACAGGAGTCCGGATTCAACCCGAAAGCGCAGTCCCCGGTCGGCGCGCAGGGAATCGGCCAGTTCATGCCATCCACGTGGGAAACCCACGGAATCGACGGCAACGGCGACGGGAAGCGCGACGTATGGGATCCCGAAGACGCGATCCCGTCGTCAGCCAAGTACCTCTGCACGATCGCCAAGGACGTCCAAGACGTACCCGGCGACAAACAGAGCAACATGCTGGCCGCCTACAACGCGGGAAGCGGAGCCGTCCGCAAATACGGAGGCATCCCGCCCTACAAGGAAACACAGAACTACGTCCGCTCCATCACCTCCCTCGCCAAACACAACCCCGGCGGCGGAGGGAAGAACGCGACGGCGGACCAGGGCGTCACAGCCGTCAACGCGGCACAGAAGATGCTCGGCAAGCCGTATTCCTGGGGCGGAGGAAACGCAAGCGGCCCCAGCACGGGAATCTGCTGCACCCCCAAGGGGCGATCCGGTGAATCCATCACCGGTTTCGACTGCTCGGGACTCACCCTCTACGCCTACGCGAAAGCCGGTATCAGCCTGCCCCGCACCGCAGCATCCCAATACGCCGCTTCGGAGCCCGTCAAACGCGAACAGGCGAAACCCGGGGACCTCGTCTTCTACGGCCCCAGCGCCTCCAAGATTCACCACGTCGGAATCTACGTCGGCGGCGGATACATGATCGACGCCCCCCGGCCCGACACCAAGGTCCGCTTCTCGCCCCTGAATTCCATGAGCGACCTGTTCGGCTTCGCACGCCCCGCCTCCCCCAACAACAAGGAGATCTGACATGCGCAACTTCACCACCCTTGCCAAGCCCGTCGACATGTCCGGCGGCTTCAAGGACTTCTTCGACACCATCGGCCTCACCGGCGGCGGCCTCGTCACCAAGGGCATCGCCGCCGTGATCGCCGTGATCGCCGTCCGCATGATGATGCAGACGTCCAGCGACCCCAAGGGCGCCCTGCGCAAGGGCTCGCTGGCCGTCGGCACCCTGTTCGTCGCCGTCATCCTCGCCCTCTACGGCGACACGCTCTTCTCCACCGTCACCGAAGCCAAGGGCTGACCATGGCAGAGAAGAACAACTGCCGCCTGTTGGAACAGCCAGCGCGGGATGTCTGCGAGCAGGACACCGGCGGCGGAGGCAGTGGTGGAGGCGCTGGCGGTGGAGTCACCGACGGCGCCACCAGCCGCGTGGAGGACCTCGCCAACATCCTGATCAAGAAGATCAACGGGCTGATCGCGCCGAGAGACGCGTGGGCGCCGGACAAGGCCGACAGCGGGCTGTACGAGCCGTTCCTGTGGCTCGGTCAGCACCTGGCCGTCGCGATCTTCGTGTGCGTGGTCGTCGTGTGCGCCCTGACCGCATGGCAGGGCGCACCGCGCCTGAAGCAGATGGGCGCCTCCACCGGATGGGCCCTCGTGGCCGTCGCCTGCATGGCGTCGGTCCCGGGTGTCGTCATGCTGCTGAACAAGGCCGTGAGCGCTGCGTTCACGGCCGCGTTCGACAGCGACGAGTCGACCCTGTTCGGCGCGATCAGCGAGGACATGCAACGCGGAGCGGACTCAGGCAACCCGTTGGCGGTCCTGCTGATCCTCTCCGCGCTGGTCGTGGCTCTGGCTTTCGCGGCGCTGGTGTTCATGACGCGTCAGCTCGGGATCCTCGTGTTCGTGTGCATGGCGCCTCTGGTGCTGGCCTCACTGGCACGGGGCGGTGACATTACGGCGGTCAAGGCCTGGGCGATGCGGCTGCTGGGGCTGATGTTCGCTCCCTTCGCGCTGCTACTCCTCTCGCCGTTCGTCAAGTTGGCGCAGGGCTCGCTCGTGGTGGACACGGTCCTGCTGGTCGCCGCAGACGCACTGATGCTGCGGATGATCTTCCACGGTGTGCCCTACTTCGGGCCCAAGGTGGCCAGCGCCGCCCGGGCTCTGGTCGAGCGCAACACGGAGATCCCCCTTGCACGAGCGGCCGTTCGGGCCGGTGCGCCGACCGTCTACGAGCAGGAGAACGCCCCGCGGGCCCCGCGCACGGTGGATACGCCGGGCCGAGCCATGTCCCAGGACCGCAGTGTCCTGTTCGCCGCCTATGGCCTCAAGCCGCACCAGCGGTCGGGACGGCTGACGACCGCGTCGGCCGTTGCCAGTGCCACGCGGGAGGAGACCGACCGGGCGTCCCGAGGCGCCCAGATCCGCCAGGCCCGTCAGCAGGCGCGGGCCGCCGCCCCCACGCCGACACCCGCCAACCCCACGCCGACACCGGTCAACCCCGCGCCTGTTCGCAACCCCCGGCCGGCACCCGCCCGGCCGGACAACACCTAGTAGGAGGTAACCGTGTACTCCCTGACCCCCGGCTATCGCGTCCCCGCCCTCCAGCGCGGGCTCAGCCCCATGGAAACCCTGCTGACGAAAGCGAACGCCGGGGTCGGGGGCGCCGTCCTCATGTCGGCGATGATCAGCCCGCCGCCCGTCTGGACCTTCGGCGCGGTCGGCGCGGCCGCCGCGCTGCTCAACCTCGCGCCCGGCCCGCGCTCGATCGCCCGCTGGGCGACGGTCGGCTACCGGCACCTGCGCGAGCACGCCGTGCCGGCCTCCGCGCTCGCCCCGTCCGGGGCGAGCGCGACCTGGGCGCTATACCCCGAGCACGGCACCATGCAGGACCCGCAGCGCCGGGCCGCCTTCCACGCCGCGTTCAGCCGCGCCCTGGCGTTCGCCGGCGGGCAGGCCCGCATCGCGGGCGTCCAGGTCCACGTCACCCATCACGCCAGCGTCGGCGACTACACCACCCACACCCAGACCATCTCCGTCCACGTGCCCAAGGGGCTCGTGGGCCACCCCGACCGGCTCCTCGACACCCTGGCAAGCGAGTTCGCCTCCCTCGGTGCCCTGGTCCCGGTCAAGCCGGACCCGGTGCCGGCCGTGGCCGACCGCAGCCCGGGCTGGGCCGCTCTGGACGACGGCCGCTACGCGGCGACCGCGCGGATCACGTCCTGGCCCGAGGAGACCGGCGGCGACCTGATGCCCAAGCTGCTGCTCGGCCAGGAATCCGACAGGTCGTTCGCCGTGCTGTACCGGCCGCTGCCGGCGGCCCAGTCCCGCCGGTCGGCGAAGTGGCAGAAGGCCGCATCGGAGGCCTTCACCGCGGACAAGGTCAAGCAGGACGCCCACGAGCACGCCAGCGGCACCACGCACGGCGCGCTCGTCCAGGGCGCGACCCTCGTCGACGTCGACGCCTACCTCACGGTGTGGGGCGACAGCCCCGAGGCCGTCACGGACGCCCGCTGGCAGGCCTCCCTCACCGCCGACCGGCACCGCGTTCACCTCGACTGGCTCGCCGGCCAGCAGCACCGCGCTCACGTGATGACCACCCCGCACGGAGCCTCCACCCAGAAGGGGGTGATCCTGTGATTCGCCTTCCCTCCACCCACGCCGCGATCACGGCGCCGCTGGTCGCCTCCAGCACGGCCTTCCCCGGCATCCCGATCGGCCGGTCGCTGCTGGACGGGCGTCCATTCCACCTCTCCCCCGTCCTGACCGACGGCCGGGTGCTCCCGTCGACGAACTCCCTGGCCCTGGGCGGACTCGGCTCCGGCAAGAGCACCACGGCCAAGGCGAGCATCCGCCGCGAAATCCTCCAGCACCAGCACCAGGCCGTCGTCATCGACTCCTTCGGCGAGGACGGCGCCGGAGAGTGGGCGGCGCTCACACGGTCCCTGGGCGGCCGGGTCATCAAGGCCGGCAACTTCACGCTCAACCCCTGCTCGGACCTCTTTCCGTCCGAGGTCCGCGAGCAGCTGGTCCGGTCGCTGGTCGCCGCTGTCGAGCCCGGCGCGCTCACCCACCAGGCCGCCCACGCCCTCCAGCACGCCCTGACCCACCCCAAGGCGACGTCGCTGAACGGGCTGGTCGACGCCCTGGTCCGTCCTCAGGACGGCCGGTGGCCGGCCGCGAAGCTCACGGAGTGGGGCGAGGGCGCCGCGATCGCTCTGTCCCGCTACACCGAGGGCTCGCTCCAAGGCCTCTTCGACGGCCAGGACGCCAGCCTGCCGGAGACGGACCTGCCGATCCTGAGCTTCGACTTCACCGGCCTGGACCGCAACTCCCCCGCGATCCCGTCCTTGATGGCGGCCGTCTCGTGCTGGGCGGAGCACGTCTGGCTGCCGCAGTCGAGCGCCGTGCACCGGCACCTGGTCCTCGAGGAGGCCTGGCAGATCCTGCTGTCCCTGGCCACGAGCGAATTGATGCAGCGACTGCTGAAGAACAGCCGCAAGGACGGGCTGTCGGTGAAGGCCGTGATGCACACGCTGTCAGACCTGGGCGAAGGCAAAGCCCTGGACCTGGCGCGGCTGTGCGAGATCGCCCACGTCGGCCGCCTCGGCCCGGAGGAAGCGGCCAGCGTCGGGGCGCTGCTCGGGCTGCCCGCATGGGCCATCGAGCAGATCCCGACGCTGGACCCGGGCCAGGCCGTGTGGAAGGTCGGCCCGGACTACGTCGACATCATCCAGACCGTCCTGGACGAGGAGGAGCTCGCGCTCACGGACACCTCGTCGCGGCGCCGTAAGGCACAGCAGGCCCTGGCCGTCGAACAGGAGCCTGCCGCTACCGCGACGGAACCCGGCGAGGGCAGCGACGAAGCACAGAGTGAGAACCTGGCGCCGGTGCCAGTCGAGCAGGACACCGAAGGTGCTTCCGGGCAGGGGGATTGGGACTGGGAACTGCCTCCGAACGTCGTGGACACCAGGCACGTCGACATCCCCCGGCACGAGAGCGTCCTCCAGGCCGCGCTGGATGGCCGGTGCGACGAAGCCGCTCAGCTGGCCGCCGTCCACGAGCGCGAGGACATCAGCGCTCACGGGCTCTACTCCCCCCAGGCACTGGCCTGGCTGGAGACCCGGGCCCAAGTAGCCGACCTCCGCGGAGAGCCCGGACAGGCGGCGCAGTTGCGCGCTACCGTCGCCCGCATGGGGAAAGGCGAATGGTTCGAGAAGACCGACGACCGCACGACACCGCAGTGGCACCGCGGGCCCGAGCCGTCGACCCCCGCGCCGCCTGTCACAGACGCACCACCTACGCCGAAGCGTCGGCGCTGGCCCTACATCGCCGCTATCGCCGCCCTGGCCATCACCATCGCGGCGGTGTATCAGACCGCAGAGAACGACAAGGAGCGCCAGGAGCGGCAGGAGAAGGCTGAGGCGTACAAGGGGCGGTCCGGGGCGAAGCTGCGCATGGACGGCGTCAAGGCAGACCTGGTTGCGCAGTGGAACAGCGACCGGGACCGCGTCATCGTGGAACTCCGCACGTTCTTCGACCGCAACGCGCGATACCTGCGGATCGACTCCGACGGGAAGAGCGCCTATGCCACCCGTGGCGACGACCGTTGGGTTGCCAAGGCCCCTGAGGTTGCGCTGCCGGTCACGGACCCTCTCGCCGATGTGACGGTCCGTGTCGCGGTGGGGGGAAAGACCTGGAAGGAAGGCTCCCGCGCCGACTTCCGGACTGTCCGCCTCTCCCCCACCGGCGTCGCGTACGACGCAGAGACCGGCGAGGAACTCCCCTCCGATCTCTCGTTCAGTCACTGACCCGTTCTGCAGTAGAGCTGGGGGCCCGCACCCCACCACGGGGTGTGGGCCCTCAACGTGTAAAGCCACCTCCGGGCGCTCCGCCTGGTCCTCGCACAGCACGTGCTCCGGCACGGGCCGCGAGGACCGGACAGGCCGTCCGGCCACTCATGCACGATCAGCCCCGTCCACGCGCCCCGCTGACCACGCTGGTCGGCGGGGCGTAGTGCTGTCCACTCGCCGCGTGAAGGAGATCGCTCGTGCTCGTTCCCCACCCACGTCGCCGGATCGGCCGGCCGCGCCCCAACCACCCCGGCCCCCGCTACCCGCAGCGCCCGGTCCGGCTGCCCAGCGCATGGAGGGCGTGATGGACCGCCCGGACGATGACGACCTGGTCGACGTCGACCTCTACGACGACGGCACCTTCCCCGAGTTCGGCTACAACCAGGCCGTCGGCGCCGTGGCTGTGCGCGCCGCAGTAGGTGGGAGGGGACCCGTGCCGCCGGAAGGGCTCGCCACCCGCCGCCAGTTACGGGCGATGGGCCTGAGCCCTGGCGGCCACGGTCCCGTCGCCCGGCTCACGTGGCGGGGTGGGAACCGGTGGGCGTGGCTGTACCGCGTCGACCTGGCGGTTCCCAAACGGACCCCGACCCTGGCCCAGGAGATGGCCCTGGACCGGGCGATGGCCGCCCGGAGTACCTGCCCGCTCTGTCGGCGCCGGTACCACCACTGCCTTCCGCTGCGGACCCTGAGCTCCTGCCTGGAGTGCCACGACGGCACCCCCGCCGATCCCACCTCCTACATTGCCCCGCCCGAGCATGGCCTGGCGGCCTGATCGCGAAAGGACCCCCGGCATGTCGGTACCGACCACGCCGTCCAGCGCAGACCAGATCACCCCGACCACGAGCAAGAACCTGGACGATGCCTGCCAGGACGTCGAGGCGAAGATCGGCCGGACCGACAACAAGGCCTCGCTGCTTCTGGCGTTCAATGGCGCGGTCCTCGCGGGACTGGCCGGTATCGCCGACAAGGACTTACCGGCGGCCGCCCAACTTGTGGGCGGTGCCGCCGTCCTGAGCTTCGGGGCCTCGGCCGTGCTGCTGCTCCTGGTCGTGCGCCCCAACCTCGGAGGCCGTGGCCGTGTCGTGCGCGAGGGCTTCCCCTGCTGGGCGCAGCTGAGCGAGGAAGGCCTGATCCACGCGATGCGGCAGGACACCCGGGCCATCCGCGTCCAGGCGCTGTCTCTCATCGCTGTCGCCAAGTTCGAGCGTCTGGCCCGCGCGGTCGACCTCATCCTCGCCGCTCTCGCCCTGCTCCTGGTCGCCGCCGTCCTCGCGGCCATCGGATAGCCCGAAGCCTGAACACCCCGGCGATGGCCGGGCTCAGGCCCTCACACAACAGGAGGCGCACCCCATGCGCCGGCAAGCCCCGGGGTGCGCTTCCCTCATTCCGCCCTGACGGGCGGCAACGGAGATTCCAGCATGCCTGCAACCGCCGTCTTACGGCAGCCCTCACGCACCCTGGTCATCACCGCGACCGCCGTGCCCCTCGCCCTGGCCGTCCTCGTCGACGACGTCCGGGTCCGCCGCCAGCTGCACGTCGCCCGACGCGATCCGCTCTCCGGCCTGCGCGGCCGCGCCGACCTCCTCGCCTACGGCGACCGGCTGCTGCGCACCGGCCGCGGCGGCCGTGTGTACGTGATGCTGCTGGACGGCAACGGCTTCAAGGCCGTCAATGACACGTACGGCCACGGCGCCGGCGACGCCGTCATCGCTACCACCGGCCGCCGCCTGGCCGCCTGGACCACGCGACGGCGGGCCTTGGCCGCCCGGCTCGGAGGCGACGAGTTCGCCGTCGCCGCCGTGCTGCCCGACCGGTCCGCGCTCGCCGACATCACCGCCCTGCGCGAGCAGCTGCACCAGCCCCTCACCCACGACGGCCGCACCCTGCAGATGACCGTGTCCCTGGGCATCGCCCGCGCCGCCGACCTGCCCGGCGAGGACACCGGCCGCCTCCTGCGCGCCGCCGACACCGCCATGTACAAGGTCAAGACCGGTGATGCGGCCTTCCCGTACCTGGCCACCCGCGCCGACGCCTACGCCGAAGCCGTCAACGGCCGCCGCGCCGGCCGCCCCGGCACCCACCTCCCCGCCGCGTAACACCCACCCGGACCACACCAGGGCCCAGGACACCCGCACCACAGCGGTCGTCCCGGGCCCCTTACATGCCCTCAACGCTGAGACGGAAGGCCCTGATGAAGCTGACCATCGACAACGAGACGCTGGCTGAGGCCGCGCAGTGGGCACAGCGCGCCATCCCCGGCAACCCCCCGACGCCGGTCCTGGCCGGCATGCTGATCGACGCGGCCGACGGGCAGCTGACCCTGACCGGCTACGACTACTACCGCTCCGCCCGCGCCACCGAGAACTGCGACGTCGCCGAGCCGGGCCGGGCGCTGGTGCCCGGCCGGGTCCTGACCGACCTGGTGCGCGCCTTCCCCAAGACCAAGCCCACCACGCTGGCCCTGGAAGGCACCGACCTGTCCCTGACCTGCGGCACCACACACATCACACTCCCGACCCTGCCGCTGGAGGACTACCCGTCCCTACCCACCATCCCCGCCGCCAGCGGCACCATCGACGGCACCGCCCTCGCCGAAGCCGGCACCCGCGTCGCCGCCGCGGCCTGCACCGACGAAACCCTCCCCGTCCTCACCGGAGTGGAGATCACCCTCACCGACCACCAGCTGGTCCTCTCCGCCACCGACCGCTACGCCTTCCACGTCGCCCACGTGCCGTGGAAGCTCGGCTCGAAGACCAAGGGCAAAGGCAAGGACAAGCCGCTCACCGACGGCAAGGTCGTCGTCCCGGCCGACGTCGTCCGCGACGCCGCCCGCATCCTGGCCGACACCGACCACGCCTCCCTCACCCTCACCACCAGCCAGTTCGTCGTCAGCGTCCCCGGCCGCGTGGCCACCGGCAGCATCATCGACGGCGCACTCCCCGACCACACCGCCCTGTTCCCCACCGAGTTCGAGGCGGTCGCCACCACCAGCACCGAGGCCCTCGCCACCGCCATCCGGCACATCACACCCCTGCTCGGCAAAGCCGACCCCATGCTCCTCGACATCGCCGACGGGCACATCACCGTGCGCGCCGGCACCGACGACAACGGCCGCGGACGCGACCAGGTCGACGCCGTCCTCGAGCACGGCGCCCCGCTGAGCATCGCCTTCAACCCGCACCTGCTGCTCAAGACCCTCCAGCAGATCGACGGACCCGTGGTCCAGATGAACCTCACCACCCCCACCAAGCCCGTCCTCCTGTACGCCCCCGTCCAGGCAGACACCTTCCGCGGCCTCATCATGCCGATCCGCCTCCACAACGGGACCACCCAGCCCAACCCGTAAGCGCCACCCCGGCCTGCGGGGCGGCCACTGACACCGCCCCGGCCGCCCCCGCTGCCCCACAACGAGAGGACAACCCGCAGCTCATGACCACCATCGGCCCGCAGACGGTCCCGGCCTGTACCCAACCGATGACGCCGACGTACGAGACACACCAGCGCCGCGCCATCGAGCCGAACGGCACCAGCCACGCGGCCCGATACGCAGGCGACCGCGCCCACTTCACCCTGGCCTGCGCCACATACCCGATGCCCGCCATCGAGCGCCTAGTCCACGACGGAGCCGTCCATCCGGTGTCCTGCTCCGGATGCCGGACCGCACTGGCTGTCGTCATCACCTGCCCGTCCTGCCAGACTCCCGGAGCCGAGGAGTTCGCCCTCCCGATCCCTGGCACCGACGACTGCGCGGACTGCGCTCGCTGCAAGACGTGCGGGAACTCCTGAGCCCTGGACCCGGGCGCGGACGCCTCCTGCACTCAGTGCGGCGGTTCCGGCAACACCGGGCGAGGCACCATCTACGACCCGAAATGCGCCTGCGGAACGCAGAGCAGCCTCTGCCCCGAAGACGCTCGGGAACGAGAACCGCGCACAGGCTGACCACTACGAAGGCCCGTACCCCCTGCGACCACTAGAACGGAAGCGGTCGCAGGGGGTACGGGCCTTTTCGCTTTTCAGGACTGGCTGGGAGTCAGGCGGACCGGTCCGGCTGCGTCATCTCCTGCATCAGAGCCCGGTACTCGTCGGGATGCTCATCCCGCAGTATCCCCAGCAGAAGGCGGGCACTTGAGGCGAAGACCGCCGTATCCATCTTCGCGTGCAGGTGATTCACGACGTAGAAGGCATCGTCGTACGGCAGCTGACGCGGCTGACTGTTGGGCTCATGACCTGGCTGGTCGTGCCGAGGGCTGGGGACCGGCGACGAACCATCGGCAGAGGGAGATGATGCTTCGGGCTCGCCATCTGTGTTTACCGCGGTAAACACAGAACCAGGCGCGGCCGCAGGCGACTCTGGGGCTGCCGTCGCTGCCGAACCAGGGCTTACCGCGGTAAACGAAGGAGCGTCCGAACCCTGCTGCGACGAAGCTCTGGCCCGCCGAGGCGCTGGCGCGGGTGCGGCCTTAGCGCGTAGCTGAGCTGCCGCCTTCTTCGCGAGGCGACGCCGGTCCAGTTCGTCTTGCCAGGCGGCCGCCTGCGCCTGGTGGGGCAGACCGGCGATGTCCCGGGCCACCCGGACGGGCATCTCCGTAGAGCTCACCAAGTCCTGCAGCTGCGGGGTCAGCTTGAGGAGCTTGCGCTGCTGGCTGACCCAGCCCCCCGTCTTGCCGTAGTAGGCAGCTACCTGCTCGGCTCCGCCGAGCTCGGTGACCATGGTCTCGATGGCGATCGCTCGTTCGATCGGGTCCAGGTCCTTGCGGTCGTTGTTCTCCGACTGGACAGCATCAAGGAAGTCGGCCCTGGACTTCGCGAGGTCCTCACGGTGAACCACCTCGATGGTCGCCAGCCCGATGAGCTTGGACGCGCGGTACCGACGCTCACCATTGGCGATGACGTAGGTGGCGGCTCCTACTCGCTCAGCTTCATCAGGCCACAGCTTCAGGTAGGCCGATCGCGAGACGACGACCGCAGGCTGAAGCTGCTCCTTCCTCAGCTTCTCCCCGAACTCTCGTAGCTCGTCCTCGGTGCCAAAGTTGCGGCGCGGGTTGAAGCGGGTGCAGTGCAACTTGTTCAGCGGCAGCGACAAGAGGACTGCGTCGCTCAGGCCGGGTACGTCTTCGACCTTGGCGCCGGCGAGGGAAGCGAGGCTGGTGCGGCGGCCCATCAGCGACCACCCCCGCCGTAGCCGAGTTCAATGGCGAGTCGGTAGAAGTCCTCACGCGCCTTGTAGGAAGGGCGATTCTCCTCGTACTGAGTGACGACCCTGCCTTCGACGGAAGCCCGGGTGTGGACCTTGTAGCGCCTTATCACCGACTCCAGCGTCGGCCATCCCTGCGCGGCAATGTAGTCGCGCGTCTCGTCGAGATCGGCCTTGCCGTCACGGGGGTCCCAGTTGTTGACGAGGACCCGGTATGGCAGCCCCGACGGCTCGATGACCTTGGCGATCGTACGGGCGGTCGGATCGAAGGCGAGCGGTTCCGGCGGCATGGGGACGATGACTTCATGAGCGTACTTCAGGGCCTCAAGCAGGAGGTTCTCATCCTGGAGGCTGCCGGGGGTATCGATGAAGACGTACTGAAGCTGGCCGGAGCCCTTCAGGACGTCGGCAACGACCGCGCCGAGGTTGAGGGTGACCGTGGTCTTGCCGACGCCACCCTTCTGGTTGGCGATGACGACGACCTTGGCGCCGGTGTCCTTGAGGATCGCCAGGTTCTCCGGAGTCTCATGCTCCTGGGAGAAGTCGAAGGGGAGGTTGGTGATCCGGTTCGCCCACCAGACCGTGGAGGCCTGGGGGTCGATTGACACGACATAAACAGCTGCTTGCATGTGATGCTCCGTGTGCTTCCCGTACTTTCCGGTACTGCGGGCGTGGAGCATCATTCCAGATCCTCACCGCGATGCCTCAGGCGACGTCGGCAAGTCGGCGATTGCGGCTCCTGGTTTACCGCGGTAAACCAACACGAGTGCGTCCACGGCTCAAAAAATCCCCACGGTGCGCCCGTGACCTGGCGGCGCCTCGCCCCGATGGTCGGCCCCGCACCCGGGCGCTTCCACGTCGTCAACTGGCTGACCGACCCGACGGACAGCGAGAGCTGATCTGGCGACGGGCACACCACGGGCCCCGGGGATTCGGTGGCTGATCCCCGGGGCCCGGTACGGGTTCGTACTGTCCAACGACCGTACGGACCGGCGTCACGTCGTGACGAGCTCCGGCATGTCGAGAGCACCGGCGACCCGGCGGGCCATGGCGGCCACCTCCGGCGGAAAGCGGTCCAGCGACCCGAGGTCGTCGCACAGCTTGGCCCGCAGGCCGTGCAGGCACGCCATCGTGAACAGCACCTCCGGACGGTCCTCGGGCTGCTGTGCCTGCTCCGCCTGGCGCTGGCCGCGGTCGAACATCGTCCGCACCGCCCCCATCTCGTCACCTCCGCCGGGCGCCGCCTCGTTCAGCAGACCGGCCACTTGGGCCCGGTCGTGGTCCTCCGGGCCGTCGGCGCGGTTGCGCTGCTGGCTGATCTGGAGGTAGCCGCGCTGAGTCTCCGGTTCCACGCCGACGTGCTCGCAGTAGGCGGCGATCAGCATGGCCACGCAGTTCATGGTGTCGGCCGCGTCGGTGGCCCGGTACAGCGTCATCCGCTTCCAGTCCCGGGCGACGTCCGAGGCCGCGTAGCTCATGACCTCCTGGCAGCGCTCGACAGCCTCGTACACGAGCTGGTTGACCGCGCGGCGCATCGGCTCAGGCATCGGGGTGTGTTCCATGGCCGCACGCTAGAGGGGCCACGTTCCCGTAGTTCGCCATCGCGGCCCCGCGCTCACCCGGACGGACCAGAAGCCGCTCCCGGCCCGCCGTCCAGGCCGGATGCCCGGCAGAGGAGGGGCTGACGAAGGCGTGCGAATTCGCACGCCGCACCAGATGCTCAGCGGCCTGGCTGGCAGAGGCGCCCGGTGGTCGTTGGTGTTGCGCTAGGTGTTGCGCTAAGCATTGCGGTAGAGGTTGCGCTAGGTGTTGCGGTAGAGGTTGCGGTAGAGGTTGCGCGGGCCCGTACAGCGTCCTTGAGTTTGTGCGGGTCACCGCAGGTGTTGGGCGTGGTCGGGGTGCTGACATCCCCGTTGCGGCCCGCTTTGCCCTGTCCCTGGCTGGAGTTGAGGGGTGAGGGAGGGCGGGATGGGCGGCGCAGGCGCGGCCGGGGATCGGGCGCGCATGCCGGTGTTGCGCGTCGGCCGGGCCTCCGCGCTGCGCCGCCGCCCAGGCCTGCGGCCGACCCCGGAACCCGGCGGTTACGAGCGGAGCTCCTGGCGCACATCCAGGTAGCAGCGCAGCCGCACGCCGGGCTCGCCGGGTACCCGGGTCGTACCGTCCGCGGGCGCGGTCGCCCACTGCCCGGCGAGCAGCTCCTGGACGGCGAGCGCGGTTTGGTCGTCGTATGCCGCGACGTCGACGACGGCCAGGCCCGGCTGCGCCACGCGGGTTTCGCTGATCGGCTTCATGCCCGGCACTACGCGCCGCCGTTCCCGGAGGTTCCCCTGTCCTGGCGCGTTCACCCAACCGAGTACGTTCCGGCCGGTGTCGCGCAGCGCCGCCGCACCGGGGGCACCGTCATGGCGGCGTCTGGAGGGGGACGTCGGCGGGGGAGAGGTCGGTTCGGGAGCGGTGCAGGCGGGCGGGATGGCGCCACCGGCCTGCGGCGTCACGGGCGACGTCGATGCCGACCTCCACCACCAGCCCGGGACGCACCAGCGTGACGGTCAGCGTCTCCCGGGCGCCCCAGCCCGCGCTGAACGACCAGCCCGTCCAGGGATGTCCGGGCCGGGCCGGAGCGAGCAGGCCGGCGAGCGTGCTGCTGGTCGCTGCGGCGAGGGTGGTGGTGCGGCCGGTGTACTCCAGGCGCCCACGGTCGTCGTACCTGCCGAGCAGCAGACTGCGCGGGGCGGCCAGGGGGCCGGTGACCGCGCCGACGATCGCCTCGGTCGTCTCGCGCACCTTGTACTTCCGCCAGCCCCTCACGGAGGGCTGGTAGATACCGTCCAGCCGTTTGAAGACCACGCCTTCCATGCCGACTGCTCCCCAGGTCAGCCACTCACGCACGAGGTCCGGGTCCGTGGTCGACGGGCACAGCGCCCACGGCGCCGACAGCCCTTTCGCGGTGAACACCGCTTCGAGTGCGGCCCGGCGCCGCCGGTACGGCCAGGTCCTCGTGTCGGTGCCGGACAGCCTGAGCAGGTCGAAGGCGACGAAGTGGGCCGGCCATTGTTCAGCCGCCCGGGCCGCTCTGGTGCCGCGCCGCTGCAGCCGGTTCTGCAGCCGTTCGAAGGCGAGCCGGTGCGTCTCCCACACGATCAGCTCGCCGTCCAGCGTGGTCGCGTCCGGCAGTTGCGTGGCGCCCGCCACGACCTCTGGGAACGCGGGAGCCATCTCGGTGCCCCGCCTCGAGCGCAACAGCACGTGGTCCGCGTCGACTGAGTAGGTGTTTCCGAACCTCGGGTGAAAGTGTCCTGCTCGCCAAACGCCACCCCGACACGGGAAGGCCATGGGTGCGGCAGTCGGTCAACTGGCGGCCGGGGCTGGCTTGTGAACCAGGTCGTAGGCGAAGCTCACCGTTTCGGTCAGGTGGCCGTCGATTACGTAGGGGCTGAGTTCGGTCATGAGGTCGACATCGAACTCAGGGGCGCGGTCCGCAAGCACAGACGGGGGCAGGAAGGATGTCGAGCGGACGTGCCCGGCTAGTTCGTTGATCGTCCAGCGATGCTCGACTGCGAACTGATGACGGTCGGCGGGATCAAAGCCAGCGCGGGAGAGCACGTCCTGGTCGGGGTCCGCCTGTCGCTGTTCCTCAGCGCCGGACGGAATCCGGCTCGTTGCGCCCAGCGCCTCTTGCCACCTGCGCAGGAGGCTGCCGAAAGCCTGCTGCCAGTCCAGAGGACCGGCCCATGGGCTCGTTGACCAGCAGAGAGCCAGATACCCGCCGGGTTCGAGCCAGGTGAGAGCGCGTTGGGCAACTAGGTCACGGCGCAGGCGGTGGAAGGCATTGCCGATGACGATCAGTTCGACGCTTCCCGCATCCATGTCCAATTCCTCGGCTTTGGCGGTGACGGCCCGGACGTGGGACGCACCCTCGGTGGCTGCTGCTTTGGCGCGGATCGCGTGTGTCATGTCGAATTCAGCGTCCACTGCCCACACCTCCGCGAACCGGTCACGTAGCGGGAAGGCGAGCTGGCCAGTGCCACAGGCCAGATCCAGCAGACGTCCGCGCCCGGACGGGCGTGTGCGGCGGCTCAGGTCGGTGAGCATCGTGTCGGGGTAGGAAAGCCGGAAGCGGTCGTAGTAGCTGGCGGTGCCCTGATACAGGTCGGGTTGGAAACTCACCTCGTTGGCCATGCGGCAACCCTTCCATGGACCTGCTTTGCCAGGCGACTTTCTCTCCTGCAGCGGGCCTGAAATCAACTCGCCGTCCCGCGGGTCAGGAGGTCTTCTTCGTCCATTGGCTGGTGCGCGGGCTTTTGCGGGTCAGGCGCCGGGTCATCATGGTGATGAGTGCCCAGTTCAGGTGGGCTTCGGAGTGCTGCGGGAGGCGTTCGTAGTCGCGTGCGTTGCGGCGGGCGTTCATGCACCAGCCGATCGTGCGCTCGACTTTCCAACGACGGGGCAGTACGACGAAGCCCTTCGTTCCCTTGGGTCGGGAGACGATGCGCAGGCTCAGCCAGAGGCGTTCGCGGGCCCAGTTCACGAGGTCGCCGGCGTAGCCGCGGTCGGCCCAGACCTGAGTGATCTGCGGCTGGGTGAGACGTAACCGCCAGAACACGTCGCGAGCGGCGTCGCGGTCCTGGATGTCGGCGGGCGTCACCGTGATCATCACCGGCAGTCCGAGCGTGTCCACGGTGATATGTCGCTTGCGGCCGTTGATTTTCTTGGCGGCGTCGTAGCCCCGGCTGTTGTGGCCGACGGTGGAGGCGCCCTTGACCGACTGGGAGTCGACGATCAGGGTCACGGGGTGGGGGCAGCGGCCCTTTCCGGTACGGATCCTGCGGCGGAGCTGGTCACGGATGTAGGTGACGACCCCGGCCCGGTTCCACCGCCAGAAGAACCCGTAGACCGTCTCCCACGGGGGGAAATCCGCAGGCAGGGCTCGCCACTTCGCGCCGTTGTCGACGATGTAGCGGATGCCGTCGACGATCTCCCGCCGGGGCCACTTCTCCGGATGGCCGCCGGTCTTGGTCTGGCAGGCCGGGATGGGCAGCAGGGGTTCCAGGAGTGCCCATTCGGCGACGGAGGTGTCGGAGGGGTAGCGGCGGCGACGGGTGGCAGCGGGCATGGCGGGCTCGGCAGAGGTGATCGGTTGCGGACAGGGGCTATTTGGAGAGCTGGGCGAGGGTGGCGCGGACGCCGGTGAGCTGGGCGGTGGCGAGCTGGGCCCATTCGTCGTCGGGGTAGCGGGCCAGGTGCGGATCGAGCGTGCCCGTGATCACCCGGGTGAGGCGGCCGAGGATCTGCCTGAACTGCCGCTTGTCGTACTCGATCCAGTCCGCGGGGTCGTCGGAGAACATGAACCCGTCCCGCCGTGTCCAGGTGATCGGCGTCAGGTTCTCCGCGGCGACGACGTCGCGGACGTGCCGGATGCCGCGGCCGACCTGCGAGCGGGTCAGGCGGGTTGCGGCCATGAGCTGGTAGGTGTGCAGGCCGGCGGGGCGTGCTTCCATCAGGGCGACGCGGACGAGGTCGCCGTAGTGCTCGGCCAGCGGCCGGGCCTCCCGGCGTCGCGGCACGGCTACTCCTCGCCTTTGAGCAGCTGGACGAGCTGCTCGTCCAGGGTGAACTCTCCGTTGTCGAGGGCTCCTTCGAGCCAGTCCGCCGCGGCACGGACCCGGCCGATCTGCCGGCGGACGGTCTCGCGCTCGTCCTCGGTGAACTCCTGCCCACGCAGCTGTGGGACCAGGCGGCCGAGGGTGGCCACGAAACTGTGGCAGGAGCCGACCAGGTCGAGGTACTCGATGGTGTGCTCGATCGCGCGGACGGCCGGAGTACGTTCCCGGATCCGGTCACGGGTCTCGTTGGAGTTGTCGAACTGAGCGCGGTTGACGAGCATCCGGGTGGTGTCGTCCCGCATCGTCTTCCGGGCAACGGCCGGACGGCGCAGCAGACTCGTGGTGACCTCCTGCGCGACGGTGTCGTCCCTGGTCAGCTCCGTGACGACCCGGACCTTCTCCGCCGGGGTGACGTGCTCGGTGACCGTCGGCCGCTTCAGCAGGTCGGTGGCGACCTGGGCAGCGACCTCGTCGTCCCGGGTCAGGTCGGCCACGGCCTGGACCTTCTCATCCACCGTCACCGGCCGGTCGACCCGCTGGCCAACGACCCGCTTCGCGCCGTCCGGCGTCCACTGCCTCGCCCCGGTGCGCGGGTTGAACGGCGCATCCTCGATCGCCGCCCACCGCTCATCCTCGTCCACGACCGACGCGAGGATGCGGTGAACGGTGAACGACACGCCCTCCTTGCGGCGCTTTTCCGGCCACCGGTTGGCGGTGTAGCGCCAGTCCTCCACCGTCCGCCGCTCGACGCCGATGTCGTCTGCGAACATCTGCAACGACTCCGTCACGGTGAACAGGTCCTCCGTGCCGTTCGGCATCGACCCGCCCACCGACCTCATCGGCTCGATCTCCAACGCCATGTCACCCAGCGCGAACTGCGAGCGGGCGATCTGCGCGATCAGTTCCTTGGCCCGGGTGACGAGCTGTTCGTAACGCTGCCGGGTGACGTTCCCGATCCGGTCGGCCACATCGGTCATGATGACCACCGCCCTCACCCGGGTCCGGCCCAGCCACGACGTGACCGGTCAAAGGGGCGCCGGCCCCGGTCACGTCCACCGTGACGCGCGCGCGACACGCCGGGACAGGGCGTGAACCGGAGGCGCTCGAAGCGCTCGGGGGTCGATCCCAACTACCCTGCAAGACGGGGGGTGTTCGAGGTGTTCGCGAGGCGTTCGACTATGGCGTTTCCGTAACGCCTTTCCGCGACGCCCGCCGCTGACGACAAGCCCGTACCCGGCAGCGGTCCGTGCAGTAGACCGCTGCCCTCGACCGCTCCACCCCCACCGTCCACGACCGCCCACACACCGGGCACTCCGTCTGCTCTCCCCGCTGCATCGCGGCCACCCGCTGCCGGGTCAGCTGAAGCCTCCGCCACCGCCGTGACCTGCACCGACCCGAGCAGAACACCGCCTCCGCCGCCATCGTCTGCGGCAGCGGATCACCACACTCCCGGCAGTACCGCCGAGCCGTCCCGCCAGCCACCACACCCCAGATGATCCAGGTATGCGCAGCTCACGGCCAGGGATCAAAAACACCTACTGAGACGAGAGCCCGGAACCCGTCCCACTTCGGCTCCCCGGCCCACCCCGGCGGCAGAGCGGGATCCGGCACGGTGGTAGCCAGCATCGGCTCCGGCAGCGTCCACGTCACGCCCCATGCCTTCCACCACCACTGGCCGCCGTTCGAGTGCAACAGCCCGGCCCGCCGTCAGCTGCTCGTGCCGCCGGGGTCAGGGAGCCGTTCGTCAGGGGCGCGTGCTGACGCGCACGGTCGGGCCCCACTTCGCCATGGCCGGCGCGGCGCACCACTGGCACAGCGGGGTGCCGCCCCGGCCGTACTTGTGGGTCTTGCGCCGACAGGTGGCGCACGGGCCGACCAGATCACCGGGGCAGGTCGCTGTGGAAGGGTCCGGCTCGGTGATCGGCGGCGGGGGAGTCGTCATCGTGGCGTGTCCTGTTCTGGGCGACCGGCACCGGTCGCCTAAGCCGCAGGATACGACCCGAATGACACGGATGTTCGACATCCGGCGGTCGTGCCGCCCTGATCCATACGCGCGTGGTGAGCCGCGAGCCCGCTCGGATCCGCGGCCGCACGGCCGCGGAGCGAGTGGACCTGTCCTGATCAGACCTTCCTTGATCACCGAATGTGGTGCATTCCTGACCGGTTGTCAGTGCCTGCTGTCACCATGGGCGGTCTTGGTCATTTGCTTCGAGGGGGAGGCGTCGGATGCCTTGGGTACGGGACTACGTGCGCTCTGACGGAACGCCGGTTAGGGGGCATTCGCGGTGGGCCCCGGGCGCCAGGCGGGAGATGACGGTCTTCGCCCTGTTCGCGTTAGCCGTGGTGGCGTTAGGTAACGGCAGCGGCAACGCGTCGGCGGGGAGCGGAGGTGCGGCTCCACGGCCGCAGTCGACGGTGGAGTATCCGATCCGGTTCGACAACGCCCCGCAGCGTACTCAGCAGCCGCGGCCCACGGTGTCGTACCCGGTCCGGTTCCCGGAGACGGAGGGGAACCGGTGACGCGCCGGCGACCACCGGTACGGCGGCGTACGCGGCGTCCGGGCAAGCGGCGGCAGCAGCGGGATGCTCAGCTGGTCGCCTTCGCTGTGGTGGCGACGGCGGTCATCGGCCTGGTGGTGATGGTGGTCAACTGGCTGCTGGCCCATTGGTGGGTGCTCGTCGTCGCCTTGGTCCTCTTCGTGCTCGCGGGCGCCGGCTGGTTTCACAACCGGCAGCAGCGGGCCCGCTGGGATGCCGTGCGCGCGCAGGGCCTGCGCTACGGGCTGTCGGACCTGGACGTGCTGCATCACGCCAAGTTCGAAGAGGCGATCCGGGATCTGATGCGGCGGGACGGCTGCCAGGACGCCCAGCGGGTCGGTGGAAGCGGCGACCTGGGCGCCGACGTGAAGGCCACGGACCCGCTCGGGCGGCGCTGGGTGATCCAGTGCAAGCACCGCCGCCACGGCGCCCGCGGCTCGGCGGTGGGCACGCCGGACCTGCAGGTCCTCAACGGGACGGCCCGGCCGGTGCACGGCGCGGACGTCGCAGTGATCGTCACGAACGGCAGGGTGACCGCCCCGGCCGCGAACTTCGCCAAGCAGCAGCGGCTGCACGTGGTGGACCGCCAGACGCTGGCCGTGTGGGCGTCGGGCTCACGGCCGCTGTGGGAACTGCTGCGGGCCGTGCCACCCCCCAGGCGGCCAACATCTCTGAGCTGAACGGGACCGCTCGTCGGACCCTCGGTCCTGGGGCCGTCTTCCATGCGTCTGTGACCGGAGGGTCAGTCGAGGATGCGGAGCTCGATGTCGGGCTGGCAGTGGGGGCAGGCGGGCAGTCCGGAGGCCAGGAGCCGGCGGGCTTCGTCGCGGTCGACGGGGCGGCGTCGGTTGCCTGCGGCGTAGCAGTCGCCCGCGTGTACCTGGACGGGCGGGCGGCCGGCACCGATGCCGAGCTGGACGATCCACTCCGGCCGGGCGGGCCGGACGCGCCGGCCGTGGTCCCGCTCGGCTTCCCGCCGCTGGAGGTCGGCGATCTTGTTGTCGATGCGCGCCAGCCACATCGCGTGCCACACCCTCAGGGTGAGCAGTCGCTCCAGGTCAGGTGGCAGGTCGTCGAACACGTTCCGTCCCGGGATCTTTCGCCGCGCGGGTCGCACCCCTCGCATGTTCGAATTCTAGTTCGATAATGTGGGATGGAGGAGGTGGGTGTGCCATGGCCGCGAAGGAGCCGGAAGGTGCGGGGGCGACGGTGATGCACGTGCGCTGCCCGGACCGGCTGCCGGAGGAGACCTACCGGCAGGTCCTGGACCAGCTCGCCGGGCTGTCCCCGGTCGTGCAGGCCCTGCCGCCGTCCGCGGCGCTGGTGGAGCTGAAGGGCGCGCTGCGCTACCACGGCACCGACGCCCGCCACCTGGGGGAGGTGCTGCGCGTACGGACGCTCTCCCGTCTCGGAGTCGACGTCCGGGTCGGCATCGGCCCGACCGTCACGGTCGCGGCCACCGCCTCCGCGCAGATCACCGGCCCCGGCGGCGTCCTCGCCGTCGACCTCGACCAGGTCACCTCATGGGTGGGGCCGCTGCCCGTGGATGCCCTGTACGGCATCGGGCCCCGTCAGGCCGCCGCCCTGCGGGACTACGGCATCCACACTGTCGGCATGCTCGCCACCGTGCAGCCCGCCACCGTTCAGCGCCTGCTGGGCGGCCGCGCCGGACGCCTGGCCGCCGACCGGGCCCGCGGCATCGACCCCCGCCCCGTCACCCCCCGCACCCTGCCCGCCTCCGCCACGACCCGCTGCGCCTTCCCCCGACACACCCTCGACGGCACGGCCGTCCGCGCCGCCCTCCTCGACCTGCTTGTCCACCTCGGACAGCTCCTGCGCGGGCGTGGCCAGGCCGCTCGCGCGCTGCGGCTCACCCTGCACTTCGCCGGCGGCACCACCTGGGAGACCTCGTGCCGCCTGCCGGAAGCCTCCGCCCACGACGAGGACCTGCGCACCCTCGCCTACCGGCTTATGGACACCGCCGGCCTCCAGCGCGGCCGCCTGACCGCCCTCGCCCTCAAGGGCGAGGACCTCGTCGATGCCGACCAGGTCGCCCAGCAGATCAGCCTCGACACCGCCCGCGAGGCCCGCCTGGTCGCCGAAGCCGTCAGCGACCGCGTCCGCGACAAATTCGGCCCCGGAGTCATCGGCCCGGCCACCACCTTCCGGCGCGCCTCGTGAACCCGGCGCACCCCAGTGCGAGCAGGTGTAGCCCGGTGCCGCTGGATCCGCCAGGGTGACATCGGCTGTGGCAGCAGGGCGCGCCGCACTGGCCATACGTCCAGGCCGTCGACCAGGCCCTGGCCGGCCGCAACATCCCGCCCAGAATTGTCCGGGCCGACGTCGCGCAAGGGGCACGGCGAAGCCGGCGCACGTTCCTGGGGGAGGGGATGTACAGATCCTCGACTCCGACAGCCCTCTTCCCGGCGGGCGGTTGAGCTTCAGCTCCTCGAGCGCTGGGCCGACTCCCAGGACTGCTTCTGCCAGAACAGCACGAGGAAGAGCGCCAGGAGAAGACCGTCGGACAACGGCTGGCCCTCGTCTTGCAACTGCACGCGAATGGGACGTGTGCCGAGCCGGTCGTAGAAGATCCGGAGCGGACCGATGACACGAACCCGGCTGCCGCCGCCGTCGTACTCCAGCTCATAGGCGCACGTGGGACGCCCAGCCACGGAGCGCAGATCACGTGCCGCCCACCGTCACGTTCGAGAGGCCTCAGTGAGCCTCGCTCAACCGGCCTACTGCGGGCAGTTGATCTTTTCGTCGTTGTCGTTGCGCCATATCGCCCAGTCCCAGCTCTGGTCGAGCAGCTGGCCGTTCTTGTACAAGCCGATGGTCACGATGAAGCACTCACCCTCCCGCAAGTCCTTGTCACTCTTGTCGAAGGTCTGGCAGTCCCCCTTGCCTTTGCCCTTGAGATGGTAGAGATTCCGCCCTCCGGGCCCGATCGTCGCCTGAGCGCTGTATCCGTCCTTCTGCAAGTCGCAGACCCGCAGCTTGTCTTGAGCAGGCCAGAAGTCGACCCGCCCGCCGGGATTGTCGTCGTCGCTGTACATCCAGTGGTGCGGTCCCGAAGCAGCCGTTTCCGTAGTCGAGGCTCCGGCCGCCGACGCCGTGCTCGGCATGAGCACCAGTGGGGCGGCGACAGCTGCACCTGCCGCTGCCGTGCGGAGAGCCATGTTCTTCATCATCATTCCTCCGTTAAGGCGTGGTTGGCCTCCATCCTGGTAACGGGGGGAACAGCTGAGCCATAGCGCAGAGTCCACGGAATGTTGGCACTCAGTGAACCGAACCCCTCTTGCGCCGAAGTGTGGAAGCCGTCCGTGGTCATCACGAACACCCTGGCGCGACGGCCAAGACGGCGTCATCCGGCGCCGCTGGCCGCACTGGTCCGCACCGCCCACCGAGTCGACCGTGGTGCACGGGCGGGTGATTCCAATACGCTGCTGCCTCAGGCGGCGAGGACGTCCCGCAGCTCGCGTACGGCGCGTTCGCGGTGGTGCTGCGCGGGGATCGCTTCGTACAGGTCCTGAGCCCGGCGGTGGACTAGGCCGGTGCGGTAGTCGCCGGGCAGCGCGGTCAGCGCGGCGACCGTACGGCGGCACGCCTCCTCCTGGTCGCCGTCGTGGCGAGCGCACGCCGCGGCGTCGATGTTCAGCAGGGTGCGGGTCATGGTGCTGGTCGGAGCGGACAGCTCCAGCGCCCGCTGCTGGCTCTCGCGAGCACGGCGGGTGTCGCCGAGGGTGGTGAAGGCGTGGCTGAGGTGGACGTGGTGTTTCTGTTCGCCGTACGTCAGCCACGTGTCCGACCGCTCGGACTTGGGGAGCCGGTCCATGAGGGCGTTCGCGGCGGTGAGCGCGGCACGGGCCTGTTCGCTTTGGTGGTTGAGGGCGTAGGCGCGGGCGGCGACGGCGGCCGCCAGCACCGCGGCGGCGGTCGGCCGGGTGCCGGCGGCCCGGCGGGCCTGGTCGGCGAGGTCGGCTGCTGTCTTCGGGGCGCCGTAGTTGAGGGGGACCATCGCCTCGCGCGCCCGGACCCAGGCGTAGAGCTGGTTGTCGTCGGATTCGGCGGCGGCCCGGGCGGCGGTGGCGAACCAGGCGCGCGACTGCCGGCGGCTGCCCAGGTCGTGTAAGACGATCGCGGTCATCCCGGCCATCTGCCCGGCCGTGCGGCACAACCTGGCCCTGACTGGGGCGGGCTGGGGGACGGCGAGCATGGGGCGCAGGGTGGTGAAGTCGGTGACCAGGTCGGCCAGGACGCGGGTGGGCGCTTGTCCGTGGTAGCCGTAGCCGTAGCTCTCGGCCGCGGCCTCCAGGTCGGCGAGGTCCTGCGGGGCGTCGGGGGAGAGGGTCTGGTCGACGTCGGTGCGGGCGGCGGTGAGCGCGGCGAGGGCCGGGGCGGTGAGGCCGGCGGCGAGCGCGCCGCGCAGCAGGTTGCGGCGCTTCATCGGATCATCTCCATGGTCGGACTCCGTGCTGAGGACGGCGGTGTCCTCCCAGGGTTGCGCAGCCAGCCCCAGGAGGGCACCGGGAATGCGCAGTCCGGCGGCGATTCGCTCAACGGTGGCCAGCGCGGTGACCGAGCCGGCGCCCCGGGCGATCTGGCTGACGCGCTCGGATTTGAGCGCGCACGCTTCCGCGATCCGGTTGAAGGAGATCCCCGCGTCGTGGGCCATAGCGAACACGATGGTGAAGTCCCGCTCACGAAGCGCCCGCACGAACGCCGGGTCGCCCAGCAGACGGTGCGGCACGTGGGCGGGTGACGGCGGTAAGTCGTCCACAAGTCCCCCTGAAAGCCCGTGGAATGACGAAGCGTCAGCCCACTGACCCTACCCACCGTGGGGCCCCCATGACGGGGTTATCGCCCCTGCCGTTCCTGGCTGTACTGGGGGTGTTCGCGGCCGCGCCGTAAGGGCCCGGCCGACCGATCAGGAGGAGGACTCATGCCCAGTCTCGCCACACCCCCGCCCACCACGTCCAGCGGCCTGGTCCGCTCCCGCCGGCAGATCGTCGCCGCCCGGGGCCGCAACGCCGTGCCCTCTGACGGCGGCGGCACCGGCCGCAGCGACGGCAACGACTGACTAACCGGGAGCCTGACGCGATGACGCACACGTCTATCGCGGCGTGCCTGGGCGAGGATTTCCTCGCCCAGGCACTGCACCGCGAATTCCGCCACGTACCCGGCGCGCTCGATGTCGCCGGGCTGATGTCCTGGGACGACCTGAACCACATGTTGACCGCCCACCGCCTTCAGCCGCCCCGGATGCGGCTGTCCCGCGACGGGCAGACCCTGCTGGTCGGCGGCTACACCGCCCCGGAGGCCACACGTAGGCATACGGTGTGGCACCGCCTGCACCCCGCCGAGCTCCACGCTCGCCTGAAGGAGGGTGCCTCGCTCGCGCTGGACAGCGTCGACGAGCTCCACCCGCCGATCGCCCGTCTCGCCGAGGCGATCGAGCGGGATCTGCGCACGCGGGTGCAGGCGAACCTGTACGCGTCGTGGACCAGCACCGAGGGCTTCGGCATCCATTGGGACGACCACGACACGGTCGTGGTCCAGCTGGACGGCGCGAAGCGCTGGCGGATCTACGGCACCACCCGCCCGTACCCGCTCTACTGCGACATCGAGGATCCCGGCGAGGCGCCCACCGAGCCGGTCGCCGACCTGGTCCTGTGGCCGGGCGACGTGCTGTACGTGCCGCGCGGTGTGTGGCACGCGGTTTGCGCCGACCAGGGCACCCGCTCCCTACACGTCACCTGCGGCCTGCAGGCCCACACCGCGACCGACCTGATGACCTGGGTGTCCGAGCAGCTGCTCGCACACGAGGACTGGCGCCGCGACCTGCCCCTCCTCGCTGCGCCGGACGTCCAGGCCGACGCCGTGGACGGGATGCGTAAGCGGCTCGCCGAACTGCTGGACGACCCCGGGCTGCTCGCCCGCTACGCCGCGGCGATGGACGGCCAGGCCGTCGGCCGGATGGTGCCGAGCCTGCCCTACATCGACGGCATCCCCGCCGACCCGCACCTGCGGGTGCGGCTGACGACTGCCCGAGCCGTGCTGGAGGTCGGCGAGGACGCGGTGACGCTGTCCGCGGCCGGAACCGTGTACGAGTTCGCCCCCGCAGCGGAGGCGGTGCTGCGCCCGCTGGTCGACGGCCGCACCGTGGACCTGGCCACGCTCGCCGACACCGCTGGCCTCGCCCTGGAGGACGTCGCCGGGCTGGTCCAGGAGCTCGTCGCGGGGCAGGCCGCCGTCGTGGGGAGCCTGCTGTGACGGCGGAGCTCGCTCTGGGTACCTACCGGTGCCGGGCGATCCCGGAGGCGGCCGCCCGCGCGGCCGCCTCCGGCGCGCAGTGGATCGACACTGCCCCCAACTACGCAGCAGGCCGCGCCCAGACGCTGCTGGCCCCGGCGCTCGCCGCTCACCCGTCCCTCCGTGTCTCGACGAAGACCGGGTACTTCACCGCAGCCACCGGCACCGACGCCGTGCACGCAGGTGTCCTCACCGCCGAGCACCAGGCCGTCCGCAGCTTGGGGCGGATCCGCCCCAAGCTGCGCACCTCCGTCGGCTCCTCGCCGTTGCTTCAACTCGCCGGGCACAGCCTCGCCCCCGAGTACGTGCGCTGGCAGACGGGCCGCAATCGCGCCGAACTCGGACGCGAGAAGCTGGACCTGGTCCTGCTGCACAACCCCGAGAGCGCCCACCCCGGCGACCGTGCCGCGCTGCACCGCGCGATCCGGGAGGCGTTCGTCGTCCTGGAGGAAGAGGTGGCGGCCGGGCATGTGGCCGGGTACGGCATCGCCACCTGGGCGGGCCTGGAGGACGACGCGTTCACGGTGGGGGAGCTGCTCGGCCTGGCCGCCGAAGCCGCAGGCGGCCGGCACCACCTGGCCGCGGTACAGCTGCCGGTGAGTCTGGTGATGATGACGCCGATCACGCAGGCCCTTGACGGTGCCGGCCCGCTCCCGGCCGCCGCCGACGCGGGCCTGCGGGTGATGGCCTCCGCACCTCTGCACGGTGGCGGGCTTCCCGCCATGGTCGACCGGGAGCTCGCCGACCTCATCCGGCCGGGCCTGACCCCCGCACAAGCGGGCGTCCTGGCCGTCGCGTCATGCCCAGGAGTGACAACCGTTCTTCTCGCCGCCTCCAGTGCGCCACACTGGGGGCAGGCGGCTGACGCGGTCGCCCAACCCTCCCTGACCACCGCCCAGTTGCGGGAGATCGCTGATGTACTCGCTTCCCCCTGACCCGGCCACCGAGCAGTGCATGCGTACCCACCACGCCCGCGCCGCGAAGGCCCTGGACGTGGTGACCGAGCCGGGCGGGGAGTTCTGGGGCTGGGCCGGGCGCACCCTGGGCGCCCCTGCCCGCACCGCTACCGGTGCCCCGGCGTGGCTTCGGCTGGTGTCCGCTCCGGAGGACAAGGCGTCGGGGAAGCTGTGGGACGGCACTCTGAACGCGCAGCACGCCTTCGGTGACCTCGACGGTCACCGGCCTGAGCTCCTGGGCGTGCACGACGCCGTCGACGACGGAACCGCCTACCGCGCCGAGCTGTCGGCCCGCGTCTCCGAGCCGGTGCTGTCTGCCGACCCGATCCTCCAGCACGACCTCCGGCTCCCGGAGCCCTGGTGGACCGACCTCGCCGGGGTGCTGGAGAAGGTGTCGGCGGTCGGTACCGACCGCGTTGCCGTACGGCAGCAGTACATGGACCGGGCGATCCCCGAGTTCGTCGGCATCCCGGCCCCGGCCGCGCCATGTTGGACCACCGCCCACGGCGACGTGCACTGGGCGAACCTCACTGCGCCCTTGCGGATCCTGGACTGGGAGAGCTGGGGCCGCGCCCCGGTGGGGTTCGACGCCGCCATGCTCTACGCCTACACCCTGCTGCAACCGATCACCGCCGCCCGCGTGCGAGCAGCCTTCCCGATCCTGGGCAGCCCGGCCGGCCTCGCCGCCGAAGCGACGGTATGCGCCCAGCTGCTCCAGACCGTGGCACGCGGCGACAACCTTGCCCTCGAAGTCCCGCTCCGGGACTGGGCTGAGGAACTCCCCCACTGCTGACGAGTGCCCCGGGGAACCTGAGTTCCCGGGGCCCGGCAAGGTCTCGGCTACGCGACGGGTCCACGGCGTCCGATGGTGCCGTGGACGAGGGCATAGGGAATCGCGCAGAACGCACCGAGGGTGGAGGTGACGATCATGGTGAGGAACAGCCAGTAGGTGAAGCCGCGGCCGTCGGAAGCCGCGGCGAGCCAGCCGTAGGTGAGGCCGACGAGGATGCCGGTGCTTGCGAGGCCGGCGGCCCAGCCCATCGCGCTCATGCCGAAGCCGAGACCGATGAAGGACCAGAACAGGGCGGGCCCGGCAACTACCACGATGGCCAGGAAAAGTGGGGCTGCGATGTCCCGGTCGGCGATGAAGTCCACCAGCTGAGGGACAGAGATGAAGGTCCATAAGCCGGTGAAGGCGATGCTGATTCCGAAGGCGACGAATGTGATCACACGAGTGGTACGTGTTGCGGAAGGGGCGTTCGCAGCATCGGTCATGAGGCGGAGGACTCCTTCGACGACGGCGAGCAGGGCGGTCAGCTCTGCTCCGGTATAGCCGACCCCCGGGCCACCGGGGAACGCTTCTGGTCAAAGGCACCCAGGCACGGGAGGAACGCGCACTCGAAGCGGTGATCCTGGGCGTTGCCTTGCGACCTGGGGACGCGCTGCCAACGTCCACATCATCTTCAACAGACGGCCCACGCCACCGTCCTCGGAGGGACGTCCGCGGCCCACGAGCTGTTCGCCACGGTCATCCTTTCGCGGTTCGCAGCCGACACCTGGCGGCGCCTCGCCCCGATGGCCGACCCCGCCCCGAAGCAGTCCCCGCACCCGGGCCGCTTCCACATCGTCCATCAACTGGCTCACCCACCCGGAGAACCACGAGAGCCAACCCCGAGCAGGGGCCCGGCCGCCGACGAAGGGGCGCCCGCCAGCACGGCGGGCCCCTCGGGGTCCGGGTAAGCGGAAGGCCCGTTGTCAGACCCGCTCCGTACCCTTGGCTGAGGTACCTGAGACAGGAGGGCAACGTGGCCCGCAACTCCCGCAGCAGCCAGCGACGCGCGATCGAGAAGCATTTCAAGGGCATCGCCGAGGACTACAAGCGTGCATCCAAGCGGAACCCCATCCGGGTGCCGATCCAGACCGAGGCGACTGGCACTGGAGGGACCCTGCCCGGCCGTGGCAGCGCCGAAGGAGACCCGGTCCTGGACCGGCTCCTGATGTGGCTCGACGAGCAAGCCCAGCAGAACCCCTCGCACCACGTCGACGTGACCCGGTTCGTCGAAGAACAGCAGCTGTCGGACGAAGACCCCTCCGTGCTCGCCTACGAACTGGAAGAGCGCGGTCTGGTCCGCAACTCGCGCGGCCTCGACGATGCCCCCACGGTCTACCTCACCGACGCCGGCCGCGCCGCGATCCACCGGCTGAAGAAGCGGCGAGGCGACCGTGCCGCCCGCCTCCGGTACACCATGGATGCCTTCCACCGGTGGCTGTTCGACACCGCGGGCGACCACGAGCCCATCAATCCGGTGCTGTTCCTCGCCACACCCGCCTCCTACTTCGCCGGATCCGAGATCACCGGCACCGAGCTGCACGAAGCGCTCGCCCACCTGGCACAGCACAAGTTGATCGAGCACATCGACACCGAGCCCCCCACCGTCGCCATCACACCTCAGGGCGTCAGCTGCGCTCTGACCGGAGGAAGCGTGCAAGACCACGTCAACCAGCCCCGCCCCGGCGCCACGTACAACACCTATCTGCCGAACGCCAAGGGCGTCATCATCGGCGAGCAGCAGAACTTCACCCAGAACAACACCGACGGCGTCGACCCCACGCTGTTCGTCCAGCTCGCCGGGTACGTCGGCCAGGTCAGCCCCATCCTGGGCCTGTCCGACGAGGACCGCGTGGAACTGGAGCGCGTCGCCCAGGACCTCCACACCGAGGCGACCTCCGGCAACCCCGAGCCGGGCCGCCTGCGCCAGTTCGCCACCCAGCTCAAGGACAAGCTCCTGGAGGGCACCACCACCATGGCGGCAACGCAGGGCATCCAGATGGCTGAGCAGGCACTCGCCGCGCTGATGTAGTAGTCGCTTCAGCACCACCACGGGCCCCGGGGGAACAGCCATGACGTCCCCGGGGCCCGGCTTTATGGAGTCGTACGGACTAACGACCGTGCCACCCGATCGTCACAGGACGGACCGCCGGCCCCTCGCCAACTCAAGGCGCTGTGCCCTCGGAATCCGGAGTCGCGGCCCGGGCCAGGAGCCTCCTCGGCCGCCGCCTCACCGCCAGACGAGGCGCCCTTGACGCCGGTCTCATGCCTGCGGGACGGTCTGCGCAACTACGCGCAACCGAGTCACAGGGGAGCAAGCGATGACGTTACGGTTCGTCGGAATCGACCCCAACACCGGCGGCGAAGGATCACCGACGGTGTGGGTGGAAGAGGAGAGCGCGGACCTGGTCCTCCAGGGCGAGGAAGCCGACGCCCTCCTCAAGGACTTGGTCGGCTCCACCGAGTGGGTGGCCAGCCACAAGACGGGGATCCCCGCGCACGAGCGGGTGATCCGGATTCCGGCCCGCATGGTGCCGATCTTGAGGGAGGCGTGCGATGAGGCGGAACGAGTCGCTGAACACCGCGACGTTCGCTGACCTGCTCGCAGCCACCCGGCACACCGCCGTCCACTTGGAGATGCGTGACGTCTACGCGGTGGGCGACGAACGGGAGGACTTCGAGACCTTCCTGCGCACCGGCGTGCCGAACCTCGACCCGGCCCGCTCGTTCTGGCCCCAGTGGATGCCGCTCGTGCAGAAGGCTGTGGCCCGCGGCGTGGTCATGCGCCGTGCTCGGATAGTGTCCGAGCCGGTCACCGACTACATCCGCTACGAGCACGCCATCACCCCGCTCAACCTCCAGGCCGGAGAGGACGTGCGCTGGCTGCCTCGCCGCCGCGCCTGCGACATCCCGCTGCCCGGCAACGACTTCTGGCTCCTGGACGAACGGCTCGTGCAGTTCCACCACTTCACCGGCAACGGCGACTGGGCGACCGACGGCAAGGAACGCACCACCGACCCGGCCGCCGTCGCGCTGTGCGCTACCGCCTTCGAGACCGTGTGGGAGCGCGGCATCCCGCACGAGAAGTACACCGTCTAGGCCCCTGAGCAGCCCCATGACCGCATCCCCATCGTCCAGCGCACAAGCAGCCCGCGAGGCGCTCGCCGTGCGCCTGCAGCACCTGCGCAAGGACGCCGGCCTCACCGGGAAGGAACTCTCCGCCCGGTGCGGCTGGCACCCCGCCAAGACCACCCGCATCCAGAAAGGCGACGCCCCGCCCTCCGACGCGGACATCCGCGCCTGGTGCGCAGCCTGCGACGCGGACGACCAGGCCGACGACCTCATCGCCACCGCCCGCGCCGTCGACTCCATGTACCTGGAGTGGCGCCGCCTGCACAAAGACGGGATGCGCAAGGTCCAGCAGGACTGGAACACCCTGCACGAGCAGACCCGCGTCTGCCGGGTCTACGTCTCCAACGTCCCGCCTGGCTTCTTCCAGACCCCCGGATTCGCCACCGCCCTCATGGCGCAGATCACCCGCTTCCAGGGCACCCCCAACGACGTCGCCGAAGCCGTCGCCGCCCGCATCGCCCGCTCCCGCTTCCTCTACGAGGGCGGCCACCGCTACGTCGTCCTCATGGAGGAATCCGTCCTGCGCTACCGCGCCGCCGACCCCGAGGCGATGCGCGGCCAGCTGCGCCACCTCCTGGCGGTGATGCCCCTCGCCTCGGTCTCGCTGGGGATCATCCCGTTCACCGCGCAGCGCACCGTGTGGCCGCTGGAGGCGTTCTACCTCCACGACGACACCGTGGCCGTGGTAGAGACCCTGACGGCGGAGATCAAGGTGAAACAGCCGCGCGAGCTCGCCGACTACGCCAAGGCGTTCGCCGGCCTCGCGGAGATGGCCGTGCACGGCGACGCAGCCCGCGCCCTCATCCGGGCCGCGATCGACGCCCTGGAGTGAACCTCCGCAATAACCCGCAATCTCGTTGAGGACAGCGCGGCGGCCTCCGTAGCGTCGAACAACACCGACGCGACGCACCCAGCACACGGAGGCGGTGCCCATGAGCGCACCCACACCCGCCGGTACCCAACCGGAAGACCGCGGCCTCCGGCCGCCCACCTTCGGCCGCCCCTCCTCGGCGCTGATCGCCCGCGCCGACCGCGGCTACGCCCGCTTCCTCGCCGTCCAGGCCCCGGGCGCCGACACCGGCGACCACGACCTGGACGACGACGCGGCGGGCACCCGATGAGCGACACCCACGTCGTGCTCCACGACCCGCGCGGCCTGATCGAGGCCAAACTGCCCCTGGACCGCGCCCCGCACGAGGCTCTCGTCACCGCCGTCCTCGAGTGGAAGGACGCGAACCTCGCACCCCGCGACTACGAGCAGATCGCCCTCCAGCTCACCGGGCACGCCCGCGCGGTCGCCGCCGATGTCCGGCGTCTCGCCGCCGCCCTGCCCAAGAATGACGGCCGCGGCGCCTTCGCCGAAGTCGTCCTCCGCGAAGCCGACGGCCGCCTGTCCGCCCCACTTGAAGGCACCGCCCGCTGCGTCCAGAACCGCGCCCGCCTCGTACGGGCCCTCTACACGCGGCTGGACCGCCTCACCGAACCCGCCCCAACCACCATGTAGTTCGACAGGGAAGGGCCCCAAGAATCCAGGGCCTACACGCACACCAGTACGATGCCGCAGCTCAGAACCTCCGGGGCATCGCACCCCGGTGTGTGAGGCGCACACCTGTACCACGGTCGTCGGCGGTCTGAGGAGGACCGTCGGCGCTGCCCCGGCTGACCATGCGAGCACGAAATGACATTGGTGGTCCTGGCCCTGGCGGGTGACGCTGTGGCTCGCAGCTGGGATGTAACACCAGCCAATACGCAGGACAGGTAGGGGGCGGACATGAGGGTGCGGGCGCGCGCACACAAGTTCAGCGCCGCCTGACCATGGCCGGGCTTGGCCGTCGTCGACGTCGAGTCGACGGGCCGACCTACGTCTCAGGGTCCTGCGAGCCCCGAGGCGTAGGCCGCCGGCCGGTCAACCGGAGAAGACGGCCCGGCCTGTACGGGGGAGCAGGCACTGACCGCCACGCGCTGCCAGTGTCGCCGGTTCGACGGGCACAGCCCGGCAGCGACACGAAGCTGCCAGTCGATGTGCCCGTCCTCGCCGGTGCTGGGACGTTCTGCAGGTGTCCTCCGGCAGTGTGGTCGCCCCCGGTGCGTACGTGCCGTCGTAGAGCACGAGGTTGCGACCTACCTGTTGCGCTAGAGGTTGCGCTAGGAGTTGCGCCCATCTCTTGCGCTAGGAGTTGCGCTAGAGGTTGCGCGGCCCGCAGGACCGTCCCCGTGTCCGTGCAGGTCACCAGGCCTTTTAGCCGTGGTCGGCCTGCTGACATCCCCGTTGCGGCTGCTCTGCCCATGTCTCTTGGCTGGAGTGAAGGAGGAGGGAGGGGCGGGATGGGCGGCGCGGCCACGGCCGGGGATCGGGGCGCGCTCAGCCGGTTGCGCGTCGGACGGGGCCGCCGCGCCCCGCAGCGCCGTCAGCCCGACGGGGAGCCGGAACGGAGATCGCCGATACACCCGGCCGGACCGCCTCGCCGAACCTGCCCCGGCCGCCATGTAGTTCGCCGGGGGAGCGACCCACGACCCCAGGTCCTACACGCACACCAGTGCGATGTCGCAGCTCAGAACTACCGGGCATCGCACTCCAGTGCGTGTAGGGCCTGGGAGCGGCGCCGCTGGCCCCGGACAGCGAAGGACCCCGGGCCGCCCGTGCGCCCCGGGGGCCTGTCGCCGGTCTCACCGCCGCTCACCAGTCGTCGGGTGCGCTGCCCACCCACGCGATCGGCCGGCCCTCGCTGGTGCGGCCCCAGTGCGGTTCCTCCATCGAGGTCTCGTGACCGTCGGGCAGGACGCAGATCCGGCCCCAGCGGCCGTGTTTGCCCGCACAGGCCTCTCGGTGAGCCGGGCCGTGTCGCCCTCTGCCACGGCCTGGTCGTAGCGGTCCTGGAACGGCTGGAGACGGGCGCACAGCTCCAGCCCGAGCTCCGTCTCCGCCGTATCCACCCGGGCCCGTGCCTCCTGCACCCCAGGGTCGGACAGCACAGCCGAGATGACGTACTCCGCCTCCGCGAAGGCCCTGGTGCGGGCGTGCCGCCGTACGGCTTCCTGCACGCGCTGCTCTTCCTCGGGTGCGGTCATCACGCCGCTCCTTCCGTGGCCGCCCACTCCAGCCCGAGACCGGCGAGCGCGGCGAGCTTGTCGACGGTCAGCTTGCCGCGGCGGCTCTTGCTGTTGCTGAGGAAGACACCCAGCCGGACCTCAGACCCATCCGGCAAAGCCTCTACGTGGCCCCTGGGGACCGTCACAGAGCCCGTGCGGGCCTTGTACTGCGCCAGGGCCGCAACGCCCTTCTCGAAGGCGCTCACGGGCGCCGTGGGCACGTCCGGCTCCACCGGGGCCGGAGCCGGGGCGAGGGGGGTGACGCCGACGGCCTCCAGGCGCTCGCGCTGCCCGTCGGTCAGGGCGTCCCACACCTCGGGCTTGCGTTGCCGGGCCAGCCACTTGCCGACGTCCATGCCGTGCACGGTGAAGCCGGGCAGGACCTCCGCCGGGCCTTCCTCGTCACGCACCAGCTCGCGCAGAGCGGCGTAGTACCTTTGCCACTCGGTGGGCCACGGCGGGTTCCAGTCCTCGTCCACGGCCTCCAACGCGGCCTCCCACTCGGGGCGTTCGGCCAGCGCACCGGGACGGCGCAAATTGCTCAACCATTGCCCTACCGGCTTGTCGAGTGCCGCCGCCGACCTCGGAGCACAGAGGGTCCAGTGCTCCTGGTAGTACACTCGGGCCGCCGCCAGGTTCTCCTGGAACCGCGCATCGGCCGCCGACCAGGCCATGCCCAGCTTCTCCAGCCGCGCCGCGCGCCGGCCGTTCATCTGCCCGGCCCCGTACGCCCGTCGCTGCTCCGCCACCCAGGTCCCCAGCGGGAACGCGCCCTCCTTGTGCTCGTACGGCACCCGGGCATGGCCCTCACGCTCCGTGAAATCCTTGAGCTTCGCCCAGCCCCTCGCCCAGTCCTGCCGCTCCGTGTCGATCACGTTGAAGCTGACCCAGTCCGCGACCATCACAGGATCACGCGGAGACGCAAAACGGAGCAGCAGACGGGTTTCTTCCTCGTTATCACCGGGCGCAGCACCGATGTACTCGGAGGGCTGCGCAACGTCCTTCTGAGGCTCCTGCGGGATCGCCAGCAATTCCACGGCCTCTTCATCGTGAGCCCGCAGACCTTCCAATACCTTCACCAAAGGCCGGTACGAACCCGAGGTGAACATATCCTCCGGCTGTTCATCGGGCTGGAGGAATACCGGCACGATCAAAGAGGCGAGCTTTCCCTCTCCGGGCTTCTGACGCAAAGCGCGGCCGATCGCCTGCACGATGTCGTGCGGCGCACCCTTGGGGTCCAGCAGGGCCACGCTGTCCACGGCCCGGATGTCCACGCCCTCCCCCAGGACGCGGCAGTTGGAGAGCACCGCCCGCCGGGCGGTGGAGCCGAACTTGCCCAGCACGTCCCGCCGGCGCTCCGGGACGTGCTCACCGCACAGCCAGTCCGCCCAGATCTCCGCCGGGTACTTCTCGGGCTGGTCGGCGTGCAGCCGCTTGGCCACGCGCTCCAGACCCTCCGCATACGCCGCGGCCTCTATGGTCCGGTGGTGGAAGGTGATGCAGGTCTGGAGGTTGTGCTGCTCCATCGTGTGCAGCAGCGCGCCCTGCAGCGCCCCGAGGCGCTGCCCACGGACCTCCTCGGTGTGCCGCTCCTCGCCCATCAGCCGCTCGGGCGTCACCACCGGGTCCTGGAGCTCCAGGACGATGATCTGGTAGCGCGCCAGCAGCTTGCGCGACACGGCCGACGCCAGGCTGAGCTTGTAGAGGACCGGCCCGAAGACCTTCTCGTCGTCCATGGAGGCCGCCATCTCGCGCGGCAGCGGGTCGCGCACCCCCTCGGCGACCTCGCGGTTGAGGCGCTCCTCCCAGATCCGGGGCGTCGCCGTCAGGTACAGCCGGCGGTGCGCCGGGATCTTCGTCTGGTCGTGGATGTCCGCCCACGCCTTACCCATCGAGCCGGACGTCCTGTGCGCCTCATCGACCACCGCCAGGTCCACGGGGGTGAGCTTCTGGCCGTAGGCGCCCTCGAACGCTTCCACGAGCACGCCCAGCGACGCGTAGGTGGCGTAGATGGTGACCGGCCCGGTGCTGTGCCACAGCGCCAGCTGCACGGGGTTGGTGGTGCACCTGACGCCCAGGTGCCACAGCTCCGGGTCGTCCAGAGGCGAGCACACCATGACCGCCGGCCCCTTGTGCCCGGCACCGCTCCAGGCCTTCACGGTCTGCGCCAGGAGATCCAGAGTCGGCACCACAACGAGAATGCGGCCCTTGGGCACAATCCTTTTCGCGGAGGCCGCCGCGATGATGGTCTTTCCCGTTCCGCACGCGGCGTGCACCTGCCCGCGCAAGCCATTCCAGGGAATGCCGCCTGGCGGGATATCGAGGCCGCGCACAATGGCGGCTACGGCCTCAATCTGGTGTTCACGCAGTTTAACGGCCATTCCCGTGTTCTCCTTTTCGCGGAACGCGGCGCGTAATCAGAATGGAAAGTCCGGCGCGGACAGTCGGGCCGGGGTGGTGGTGTCTGGCTCCAGACTCTACACAGCCAAGCCCCGTGATGCATCACTCACGCGACAGGTTCGCCCTGTAGGCTGATACTTGGCTGATTCTAGCCTCATGGGTGCGACTCATGCGGTATGCTGGCACGGTATTGGTGAACGGCTGGAGCGAGTTGGGGCACGTGGGAGGGGTCAGGGTGGAGCGTAAGCGGAGCCCGTCACTGCGGTGGGGCCGGCATCCGTCGGGCCGATGGTCCGTCACATCCGTTGAGGGGGTGGTGGCCTGGAACCCCAGGGGCTACACAGTCCCGCGCATGATGCACCTCCCCTTGCTGCCAGCCCCGGCGATCGCGCTTGCGCGGTCGCTCCCAATTTGCGCTTGCGCGAATTGACATCCCGTCAGAATTCCGTTTACGGAATTCCATTCCGGCGCTTGCGCCGGAATTCGAATTGCGCTTGCGCAATTCGCGCTCTATGCCCCGGCTTGCCGGGGCATATCCC
>NZ_JBHUTX010000043.1:0-67867 GCF_042671245.1 Streptomyces sp. NPDC057099 | reverse complement strand
ACCAACTGCCTGGCCGCCCCCCCCCCCGGCCGGCCGCGCGGCCCCCCCCCCCCCCCCGACGCGGCCCCGACCCACGACGAAGCCGCAGGCGCGACACGCACCCCCACCCCCACCCGCACAGGCCGCCCACCGACAACCGAGAGGCTGAGACCCGACCGTGCACGACGAACTCATCGCACAGGCCCAGGCGTGGCTCACCGAGGACCCCGACCCGGACACCCGCACCGAGCTCGCCCGCCTCATCGACGCCCAGGACCACACCGAACTCGCCGCCCGCTTCACCGGCACCCTCCAGTTCGGCACCGCCGGCCTCCGAGGCGAACTCGGCGCCGGCCCCATGCGCATGAACCGCTCGGTCGTCATCCGCGCCGCCGCGGGCCTCGCCGCGTACCTCAAGAAGCAGGGCCACGACAACGGCCTCGTCGTCATCGGCTACGACGCCCGCCACAAGTCAATCGACTTCGCCCTGGACACCGCCGCCGTCATGACCGGCGCCGGCCTCCGCGCCGCAGTCCTCCCCCGCCCCCTCCCCACCCCCGTCCTCGCCTTCGCCATACGGCACCTCGGCGCGGTCGCCGGCGTAGAGGTCACGGCCAGCCACAACCCACCCCGCGACAACGGCTACAAGGTCTACCTGGGCGACGGCTCCCAGATCGTCCCCCCGGCCGACATCGACATCGCGGCAGAGATCGCCGCCATCGAGTCCCTCACCACCGTCCCCCGCCCCACCCACGGCTGGGACACCCTCGACGACAGCGTCCTCGACGCCTACCTCACCCGCACCGACGCCGTCCTGGCCCAGGGTTCCCCCCGCACGGCCCGCACGGTGTACACGGCGATGCACGGCGTGGGCAAGGACGTCCTCCTCGCGGCCTTCGCCCGCGCGGGCTTCCCCACCCCGGACCTCGTCACGGAACAGGCCGACCCCGACCCGGACTTCCCGACCGTCGCGTTCCCCAACCCGGAGGAACCCGGCGCGATGGACCTGGCGTTCGCCAAGGCCCGCGAAACCACCCCCGACCTGATCATCGCCAACGACCCGGACGCGGACCGCTGCGCCGTCGCAGTACGAGACGGAAACGGCAACGACCCCGACACCGACTGGCGCATGCTCCGAGGCGACGAGGTCGGCGCCCTCCTGGCCGCCCACCTGGTCCACCGCGGAGCGACCGGCACCTTCGCGGAGTCGATCGTCTCGTCCTCCCTCCTCGGCCGTATCGCCGAGAAGGCGGGCCTCCCCCACGTGGAGACCCTCACCGGCTTCAAGTGGATCGCCCGCGCCGAGGGCCTGCGCTACGGCTACGAGGAGGCCCTCGGCTACTGCGTGGACCCCGAAGGCGTACGTGACAAGGACGGCATCACCGCCGCCCTCCTGATCACGGAACTGGCGTCACGGCTCAAGTCGGAGGGCCGCACCCTCCTGGACCTCCTCGACGACCTGGCCGTGGAACACGGCCTGCACGCCACGGACCAGCTGTCGGTCCGCGTGGAGGACCTCTCCCTCATCGCCGCCGCGATGAACCGCCTGCGCGAACAGCCCCCGACGGAACTCGCCGGCCTCCCCATCACCCGCACCGACGATCTCACCCAGGGCACGGAAACCCTCCCGCCCACCGACGGCCTGCGCTACACGCTGGACGGCGCCCGGGTCATCGTCCGCCCGAGCGGCACGGAGCCGAAGCTGAAGTGCTACCTGGAGGTCGTGATCCCGGTCGCGTCACACGCCGACCTCCCCACGGCCCGAGCACAGGCGACGACGCTGCTGGAGTCGATCAAACGCGACCTCTCGAAGTCAGCAGGCATCTGACCACAACAAAAGGGGCGCCCCTCCCCGGGGGCGCCCCAGCAGGCAAAACCCTGCCCCTACCCCACAGCCAGCAGAATCGCGACAAGCACCGCCCCGGCAACCGCCGGCCCCACCACCTCATAGGCCCACCGCACGGTCACCTCACCCTGCGCCGTCTCCGCCCGGTGCCGCGCCTCATGCAACCCCTTCAGCTCATCCATGATCCGGTCGGTCTCCGCCCGCGTGGGCCCCTCGGGCTCCGGACCACCGCCACCACCGAGGCCCTGCCCCGCACGCATCCCGAGCGCACTGCCACGCCCCTCGTCCCGCCCCACGGCCCGCCGTGCCTGCGCGGTCGCCCGCATCTCACGCCGGGCCGCCTTCTTGCGGGCGCGCAGCGACACGGGGACGGCCCACAGCTGGTACTTGGCGCCGGACTCGGTGAGGATCTCGTTCGAGTAGGCGGACCTCAGCGCGGCGACCTGCCCCCAAGGCAGCACGATGACGCGGAAGGGATTGCGGATCCGCAGCCGGTCGTCGCCGGCGTACACGGCAGGCCGCAGGGTGAAGGCGACGACGAGCGGCACCCCGAGCAGCAGCAGCGCGAGCGCCAGCCACTGCGTGCGCCCCTCCCCCGACACGAGCGCGTCGATGCCGAGCCACCCGGCGATGGCGAGCAGCAGCACACCACCGGCGATGGCCGGGACCGACCGGTAGACCCGGTCCTTGGACTCGGGCGACTGGGACTCGGGACTCGTCATGCCTCGATTCTGCCGGACTCCGACACCCCCACCCCCGGCACCCCGTCCCCACCCAGGACAACCCCGGGGCTGTACAGCCGCTACGCGCGTAGATATGCTCGTCTGGTGACCATGCCCAGTTCTGCACTCACCGCAGCTCACCCCCTCAAGGACGTCACCTCGTCCGACAGCGCGCTGCGCCGCTTCCTCCACGGGCTCCCCGGGGTCGACGCGGTCGGACTCGAGGGACGTGCGGCCTCCCTCGGTACGCGCTCGATCAAGACGACAGCGAAGGCGTACGCCATCGACCTCGCCATCTCGATGGTCGACCTGACGACGCTGGAAGGCGCGGACACCCCGGGCAAGGTCCGGGCGCTCGGCGCCAAGGCGGTCAAGCCCGACCCGACGGACCGTTCGACGCCCGGCACGGCAGCGGTCTGCGTCTACCCCGACATGGTGGCCGTGGCCAAGGAGGCCGTCGCCGGCTCCGATGTGAAGGTCGCCTCCGTCGCCACGTCGTTCCCGGCGGGCCGCGCCCCGCTCACCATCAAGCTGGCCGATGTCCGCGAGGCCGTCGCCGCGGGTGCCGACGAGATCGACATGGTCATCGACCGCGGCGCGTTCCTCGCGGGCCGGTATCTGAAGGTGTACGACGAGATCACCGCCGTCCGCGAGGCCTGCGGGACCTCCGCACGCCTGAAGGTCATCTTCGAGACGGGCGAGCTGTCCACGTACGACAACATCCGCCGCGCGAGCTGGCTCGGGATGCTGGCGGGCGCGGACTTCATCAAGACCTCCACCGGCAAGGTCGCGGTGAACGCCACCCCGGCCAACACCCTCCTCATGCTGGAGGCCGTCCGCGACTTCCGCGCCCAGACCGGTATCCAGGTCGGTGTGAAGCCGGCCGGCGGCATCCGCACCACCAAGGACGCCATCAAGTTCCTCGTCCTGGTCAACGAGACCGCGGGCGACGACTGGCTGGACAACCACTGGTTCCGCTTCGGCGCCTCCTCGCTGCTGAACGACCTCCTGATGCAGCGCCAGAAGCTGGCCACCGGCCGCTACTCCGGCCCCGACTACGTGACGGTGGACTGAGACCCCATGAGTATGGAAAACGTGGCATTCGCCTACGCCCCGGCCCCCGAGTCCCGCGCGGTCGTCGACATCGCGCCCTCGTACGGCCTGTTCATCGACGGTGAGTTCACCGAGGCGGCCGACGGCAAGGTCTTCAAGACGGTCAGCCCCTCCTCCGAAGAGGTCCTCTCCGAGGTCGCCCAGGCGGGCGAGGCGGACGTGAACCGCGCCGTCCAGGCCGCCCGCAAGGCCTTCGAGAAGTGGTCGGCGCTCCCGGGCGCGGAGCGCGCGAAGTACCTCTTCCGCATCGCCCGCATCATCCAGGAGCGCTCCCGCGAGCTGGCCGTCCTGGAGACCCTCGACAACGGCAAGCCGATCAAGGAGACGCGCGACGCGGACCTGCCCTTGGTCGCCGCGCACTTCTTCTACTACGCGGGCTGGGCCGACAAGCTCGACCACGCCGGCTACGGCGCGAACCCGAGGCCGCTCGGTGTGGCGGGCCAGGTCATCCCCTGGAACTTCCCGCTCCTGATGCTGGCGTGGAAGATCGCCCCGGCGCTCGCGACGGGCAACACGGTCGTCCTGAAGCCGGCCGAGACGACGCCCCTCTCGGCGCTGTTCTTCGCGGACATCTGCCGCCAGGCCGGTCTCCCCAAGGGCGTCGTCAACATCCTCCCCGGCTACGGTGACACGGGCGCCGCGCTGGTGGCCCACCCGGACGTGAACAAGGTCGCCTTCACCGGCTCCACGGCCGTCGGCAAGGAGATCGCGCGCACGGTCGCCGGCACCCGCAAGAAGCTCACGCTGGAACTGGGCGGCAAGGGCGCCAACATCGTCTTCGACGACGCCCCGATCGACCAGGCCGTCGAGGGCATCGTGAACGGCATCTTCTTCAACCAGGGCCAGGTCTGCTGCGCCGGCAGCCGCCTCCTGGTGCAGGAGTCGATCCAGGACGAGCTGCTCGACTCCCTCAAGCGCCGCCTGTCGACGCTCCGCCTCGGCGACCCGCTCGACAAGAACACCGACATCGGAGCGATCAACTCCGAGGAGCAGCTCACGCGCATCACCTCCCTCGTCGAGCAGGGCGAGGCGGAGGGCGCCGAGCGCTGGTCGCCGGCCTGCGAACTCCCGGAGAGCGGCTACTGGTTCGCCCCGACGCTCTTCACGAACGTCACCCAGGCGCACCGGATCGCCCGCGACGAGATCTTCGGCCCGGTGCTGTCGGTCCTGACCTTCCGCACCCCGGACGAGGCCGTCGCCAAGGCCAACAACACGCAGTACGGCCTCTCCGCCGGCATCTGGACGGAGAAGGGCTCGCGCATCCTGGCGGTCGCGAACAAGCTCCGCGCGGGTGTCGTCTGGTCCAACACGTTCAACAAGTTCGACCCCACCTCGCCGTTCGGCGGCTACAAGGAGTCGGGCTTCGGCCGCGAGGGCGGCCGCCACGGCCTGGAGGCGTACCTCGATGTCTGATCGGCTCAACGTCCTGAAGACCTACAAGCTGTACGTCGGCGGGAAGTTCCCGCGTTCCGAGAGCGGCCGGGTGTACGAGGTGACGGCGAAAACATCAGCCGCTGGCGCGGCGGGCAAGGGCAAGTGGCTGGCGAACGCACCGCTGTCCTCCCGCAAGGACGCCCGTGACGCGGTCGTCGCGGCCCGCAAGGCGTTCGGCGCCTGGTCCGGCGCGACGGCGTACAACCGCGGCCAGGTCCTCTACCGCGTCGCCGAGATGCTGGAGGGCCGCCGCGACCAGTTCACGCGTGAGGTGGCCGACGCGGAGGGCCTGTCGAAGTCCAAGGCGGCGGCGGTCGTGGACGCGACGATCGACCGCTGGGTCTGGTACGCGGGCTGGACCGACAAGATCGCCCAGGTGATCGGCGGCGGCAACCCGGTGGCGGGCCCGTTCTTCAACCTGTCCTCCCCCGAGCCGACGGGCGTGGTCGCGGTGCTGGCGCCCCAGGAGTCGTCCTTCCTGGGCCTGGTCTCGGTGGTGGCCCCGGTCATCGCCACCGGCAACACGGCGATCGTGGTGGCCAGCGAGAAGTCCCCGCTCCCCGCCCTGTCCCTGGCCGAGGTCCTGGCCACCTCGGACGTCCCCGGCGGCGTGGTCAACGTCCTCTCGGGCCGTACGGCCGAGATCGCGACCCCGCTCGCCTCCCACCAGGACGTCAACGCGATAGACCTCGCGGGCGCCGACGAGGCCCTCGCGAAGGAACTGGAGATCGCGGCGGCCGACAACCTCAAGCGCGTCCTCCGTCCACAGCCTGTGGATTACTCGGAGACACCGGGCACCGACCGCATGACGGCGTTCCTGGAAACGAAAACGGTCTGGCACCCCACGGGGTCACTGGGCGCGTCGGGTTCCTCGTACTAGACGCCCCCTCCCGATACGGAAGCCCCGACCCTCCTCCGTCCAGAAGGGCCGGGGCTTCTCTCGCGTGCACGCGGTCCCGCTGTTCGCTCCCTACACCGCGCCGGGGGACTTCGCGCACCTCGCGCAGCAGCCGTATGACACCCCAGGCCTGGATGGCGCTGGGGCGACGGCCGAAGAGTTCGCGATAGTTGCCCTCTCCCGCCTCGGTCATGGTGCGGGACTTGAAGTCGCGCTCCCTATGCACTGCATGGCGTGCGCGATGGCGCTGCCCGTCTGCGCTCCGTTGACCACGCCGGTGACCTCCAGGAAGAAGCCCGCACCTGCCCCGGGTACCAACGCCCCGTTGCCCCTTCTTCTGCACGCGGGTCCGAGTAACAGCTGTTCCTCCCGTTTCGACGAACAGCCCTACTGCATTGCTGTGGGCCGTGCACCGCTTCTCAGGGCACAACCTATGCAGTCGGGGCCCGCAGGCGCACAGGCCGCAGAACAACTACCTCCGTAGGGTTCCCCTGGCGCCACCGGCAGCCTCGCCACTACTGTCAACTCTCTTAACGAAACCTTTGCCGCACGCAGGGTTCCGCCGTGACGCACCACTCGCCGTGGCCGTGGCGAACACTGACTACGGCGAGCAGTGGCAGACCTGCTGGACTGACGTCAAGGACAGCAAAGAAAAAACGGGGTACTACATGTCGGATTTGGTTGTCGACTTCGACCTGCTCAGCACATCAGCGAAGCAACTCAATGCGATCCAAACCGAGTTCCGGAATCTTGGCGAGTGGAAGGACGACATCAAGTCGGTGGTCGGAGCTCCGGGCCTCAAGGACGCCATGACTGACTTCATCGACAACTGGGACGACAACCGCAAACGCCTGCTCGAATCACTGGAAACCGTGGGGAAGATGGTGGAAGGCACTAGAGATGCCTTCAAGGGCCTTGATGACGAATTGGCCAAGGCCGGCAAGAAGAAGAGCAAGTAGGCGTTGACTGCTTTCTAGGGGGACAAGCATGGCACGGCCCAAGGACTGGCATCCGCTGCGCGAAAGCGATCCGGTGCCCGGAGACCCCGAGGGGGTCCGCGGCCAGGTGAAGCACATGAAGAAGATCGCAGAGTATCTGCGCACACAGGCAGCTGCTCTCACGGCGATGGCCGACGCCGACAACCTCAAGGGCCAGTATGCCGAAAAGCTGGGCGAGGAGTCTCGCGGGTTGGGACGCAAGCTCGACGAGGCAGAAGACCGTTACCGCGAGGTGAAGGGGCACCTGTCCAACTGGGCCGATGAGCTGGAGGAGTTCCAGAAAAAGGCTGACAAGGCCCTCGCAGACGCCAAAGAGGCCCAGCGTGTCATCGACAGCCACGCCGCAAAGGCCGACGACAAGCCGAAATCAGGCAAAGGCGAGGAGAAGAAGGAACCCGGCGACTCTCCAGAGGAAGATCCGGCGCTCAGGAGAGCCAAGGACGACCTCGAAGACGCGCGCAAGCGACTGACCACCGCAGAAGGCGACTACACCGAGCGGTCCAACCACTTCGCAGGGAAGATCCGGGCCTCCATCGACGATGACATGAAGGACAGTTGGTGGACTGACTTCAAGGCGGCGGTGGCCGACGCCGAGTGGCTCAAGGATTGGACCGAAAGACTGAGCTGGTTTGCCACCGCGTTCGGCGTCATCGCCATGTTCATCCCTGTCGTGGGATGGATCGCGCTTGGTCTGACCATCGCCGTGACGCTGTCCCACATCACGTTGGCGGCAACCGGAAACGGCTCATGGTTCGACGTCGTCATGGATATCGGTGCACTCAAGATGGCACGCAACGGCCTCAAAGCGGCCAAGGCCATCAAGACACTTCAGCAGAGTTCCCGTAAGGCGGCAGGCGGCTTGGCCGACGACGGCGCCAAGGCCGGGGCAGCCGCAGCCAACGCCGGGGCGCGCAAGACCGCGTCAAGGGCCGCTCGGAAGCGTGGAGGCACGTCAAGCAGCAACCGGAACGCGGCGCGCGCCAGAAAGTTGCGTATGGAAGCTGAGAACCGTGCGGCGGGCAAGCGGGCGGCTGATGAGGTGCGGGACGCCGACCTGCCCGAGGTCAGACTGCGGGAGAAGGCGGGCACCATCGGCGACGCCAAGCTCAGCCAGCAGATGAAGGACATCAAGAAGTGGCGGGACGAGTACCCGGACAACCCCACTCTCGCGGACAACGCCGCCCAGGCCCAGCGGCACCAGAACACGCTCCAGGGCTCATGGGCAGTCGGCACCGGCCTCGACCTGGGCGACAAGTTCGGAGACGATGTGTCGGACGGCGAGTACAGCAGGATGAAGGGGCGCATGGAGGCGCCGGTGGGACAATGGTGAGAGAAGAAACACGATGACCAAGGACACGGAATCCCGCGAGGATTCAAGGTTGGAACAGAGGCGCATCGACAGGTCGCTCACGGCCTTGAAGATCATCTTGGTGATCGCGATCGTTCGCTTGCTGGCCGGGCCGGCGACCAAGGATTTCCTGGGACGCTCGGTGGTGGAGCTGCCGACCTGGGAGTGGTCGCTGTGCGCCGTTACCCCACTCGCCCTACTTTTCGTCTATCGCAGCCCGGAAAACTGGAAACTGCTGTCCTATGACGACATCTACCTGAAGTCGGCGGCTGGTCTCTACCTTTTTTACGCGGCCGCTTTCGTTGCGTTTCAAGGTGGTTGGGTCATCTGGCTCGCTGTCGTCGCCTCGCTGGGAACGTTCCTCGGGATCTGGTGGCTGAATCGCAGGGAGCGCTTGAGTGCCCACTGAACAGACCGAGTCGACACGGGCAGCAAGCGCGTCCGTTACTGGCTACCGGCTCATCCTCCCGGACGACTGGGCCCAGATCCCCCTGCGGCACGGAACGGAGGAAGCTGTTCGCCGCATCCTCGACGAAGCCTTCAGCCGCATTCCGCCCGGGTCGCCGGAGGACAAGATCGGCCCTTACAAACGTGAACTGGAACGCCGGTTCCGTGCCGCTGTCGGTCGGGCACAGGAAGGGAAGGCCCTTGACCTGTACTTGCCGGTGAGGTCGGTGGGCAATGCCAACTTGGGCGCTTCCATTGTCGTATCGGAAAGCCGGCTCCCACACCGTCGTGGGCAGGCCGCTCACAGCGAACCCACCGACGTGGCCATGCAGCTGCTGTCCAGCGACGGAGCAGAGAACGCCGACCTGAGCTCAGGCGAGCTCGACGGTGCTCTCGCCGTTCGCCGAGAGCACATCGCAGACGCCGACCGGGGCGCAGCGCTTGGCTCGCGTCGCGTGGAGTACGTCGTGTCCGTGCCGGACGACCCTGACCGCTGGTTCGCGGCTGCCTTTTCTACGGTCGGCGGCGGTGATCCGCGGGACGAGCTGGCCGAGGCCCTCGTCGAATGGTTCGATGCCGTCATGGCTACTCTCCGCTGGAGGCGTGGGTGAGCGAGCCGTTCTTCCCTGTGATCGACATCGAGTACATCGACCCCTACCCCTGGACGGTCATCCCGCCCCGTGACGGGGAGGTCGGCCCGTTCGAAGAGTGGGACGACATCCAGGCGTGGTGCCGTGAGGAAGCCGAGGACCTGTGGCTGGACCGCGAGCTGGATCCGGGGCCGAACGGCATCGGCTTCGTTGCCGGCACGCTCGCGCACTGTGCCGAGGCCTTCTCCCCGCCCGGCACCGACCACTGGCTGTTCCTCCACCGCGATCACCCCACTGACCTGCCGCTCCCCGTGTTCGCGGCGATCGGTCCGTCGTCGGGGCCACGCGAGGAAACGCTGCGTACGTTGACCTTGGCTGACGACCCTCAAGCGGTGGAGCCACCAGTGGTGAAGCGCTTCAAAGCCAAGAGGCTCGGCGAAGGTCTCACCACCTTCCGCTACATGAACCCGGACGTCTCTCCGCATCTGCTCGCCTGCGCACGTTACGCATGGCGAGTCGAGGAGCACCGCGCCGATGTCGTGATGTGGACGGCTACCGAAGACATCGCCCGCATACTGCAGGCCGCGCAGGATTTGGAACAACTGGCGCACTCACTGGCGATCTACGACCCCTGAGCAACGCAGCCCCACCGCGGCGAGAGGCCCGGCGCGAACCACGGGATCGCTGGGCCGTCGCCCGACTCAAGCTCGCCTTCTGGCGCCGGCAGACGTCGCGGCAGCCGGACCGCGCTGATGACGGCCTTCGCAAAGGGGCGGTGGTGATATGAAATCGTCAGCCAGCTTGGCAACTGCCTCCGGATATCCGGCAGCTGGAGCCCTGGTGACAAACTCTTGATCACGTCGAGATCGTCGCTCCTGGTGCCGGCTAGCACGCCACCTCCCACGGTCAACGCGCCTGCCTGGTACCGACTCCTCAGCGGTTGACGGCCTGGATCTCCTGGACAGTCATGTCCTGCTTGGTCTCGAAGGTGCCGTCCGGCAGGTCGCCCTGCGCGCCGCCGGACCCTTCCCACGAGATCTGCCACGTGATCGACGCCGTCAACTGGTACGGCTGGCCGTTGCTCGCACGGAGGTACCTGATGCCGCACGGCGGTGTCTTGCCGGCTTCACCACTGGCATACGGGGTGCCGATGGAGCCATCGTCGTTGATCCTGCAGTCACCGGAAGCCGGGTAGGTCTCGGCATCCTCCGTGCCCGGCTCCAGGTGCAGGGCGATCGGCTTGGCGGTGGTCTCAGCCCAGACCCCCGCCGCCTCCAGCTCGGCTCGAACCTGAACCTCCTTGAAAGCGGCCTTGTCCAGCCATACCCAAGTCGGGAGGTTCACTGTGGACTTGACGGCGGGCTTCAGTTCGACCTCGGTGTCAGGAACCTTGATCTCGTCGTAAGCGTAGGAGGCAAGGATGTCGGGGGTAGGTGCGTGCGCGTTGTCGGGGAGGGCTCCGGCGTCCTGCCAGAACAGCAACTTGTCGCAGTTGTACGCCTCCGGGTCGTACTTGCGGGATTCGTTGACGACTCCACGCCAGAAGCTGCCGGCCTTGCCGAGGTTGAAGTTCTTGTAACTCTCATACCCGTCTGACTGCTTCGCACCCTTCTTGTAGTGGTCGACCATGAGGTCGGGACCCCACCCCAGCGAAGGCGTCACCAGAATCGTTGCTGACGCGCCCCTGCCCTGCTCGAGGAGTTCAACGCCGTTCTTCAACTGCTCCGGCGTGGCAACCGGCTCATACCAGCACGCGGGAGGATGCCAGTTCGGATCCACAGGAGCCAGTGCCTTGGCAGCGGCCCCTGAGGTGCCGCCGCTGACCTGTGTGACCTTGATCCTAGTGTCAGTGGCCTCGGCGGTCAGTGTGTTGCCGGACGCGTCACCCACGGGGGTCTTGCCAGGTGGGTGATCCTCGTCCGTGCCAAAGGCGTACGCCGATGCCGGGAAGACAACGACACCACTGATGAGGGCAGTGACCAGTACAGGAAGGGCTCGGTTCGCAGTCCTCACTGACCGCACCCTCCCCGCTCCGTCTCGAGCGACTTGGTTTTCCATACGCCTTGCGGTGTCTCTTCCAACGTGGTGCGGTACTGCAGAACGGGGTTCACACCGTCTGGCGTGCCCTCCACTTCCTTCGTCCTACGGTCCTTGGTGTAGCCCTTGCCTTCGTCCACGCAGTAGAAGAGCACACCTCCGCCCGTATCGGAGATGGTGACCTGGGGGTTGAAGATCCTGGCCTCGCCGATCAGAGTGTGGTCGTTCTTCACATACCCCTGGATCCATGTCCGCGCCGAGGTGAGCGCCTGCCCGGTGCTGTAGAAGCTCACCGCCTCTGATGCCGGCTCCGCATCGATGACCGCGAGATACTCCGCCTTCAGTCGCTCCCGGCCATCGTTCAGGATCGCCTGCTTCTTCGGATCGCTGTTCGTCCAGTTCTCGAAGTTCGCCTGGAACTCCTTGGGGAGCGTGATCTCCGGCCGCTTGACACCGTCAGATGCCGCTGAGGCGGAGGGACTTGCCGAAGCAGCCCCTCCGTCGATGCCCGTCCCCTTGATCTTGTCCGAGGACGAGTCGTCACCTCCTCCCGAACCGCATGCGGTCAGCATCAGGGCTGCGGATGCGGTGAGTACGGCTGTTGCGAGCCGGCCGGGGCGATTCACTCTGGACTCCTGACGAGGCGGGGGGGTAACGCGAGCAAAGCAAAGCTATCCGCGGGGCCCGCGAGAAACCACTTGGGTCCCCACGGGATCCGGCCAACTGGGGTCACATATCGACCCGGTGCACTGTGGAGCGGGGTCGACCGGGACGTGGCGACGGCCGTTCCGGCTGGGCGGACTATGACGTCCCCCTCGAGCATCCGCCCGTGGCTTCAGCTGCTGGCCAGGCGCGGCTTCGCCGTCCCGCAGCGACCCGGCGTGCGGCTGCGGACTGGCCGACGCATTCGCCCATCCCGAGCCGGAGTGCTGCGCATCAGCGACCCCGAGGGGCGAACCCGACGTCCCGGGCCGGGCGAGTGGGCCGCACGGCGTTCGCGTCCGGTAAGAACATGCCAAGACCACCACCCCTCGATACGGAAGCCCCGGCCCTTCCCCGTCAGGGGGCCTGGGGCTTCTCCGTAGGCGGCCTCGCTCAGATCCCGAGGCTCTGCGCGATGCCGTCCAGCACGCAGTCGAGGCCGAACGCGAACTCCCAGGCCCGGTCGTCCTTGCGGGACGCGCTGAGGGCGTACTGCTCGTACGTCGGGTAGCGGCCCGTGCTCATCAGGTAGACCATCTGCGGGGCCAGCGCCTGGCGGGTCTCGTCGCCGCTGGTCCAGCCGTGGCGTTCCTGGTACTCCCGCATGGCGATCTCGGTCTGGGCGGACCCGTGCACGAAGGAGGTGACGGCCCGGAAGGCGGCCATCACCGAGTCGGCGTCCAGGCCGCAGACGGCGAGCGCGGCCAACTGCCGCTCCGCCACGGTCATCCGCGACGGCGTCAGCGCGATCACCGGCGTGGGCATGACCGCCATCCACGGATGGGCGAGCATCAGCTCCCGTGTCTGGAGGGCGTAGGAGCGCAGTACGTCCCGCCAGTCCGTCGCCCCGTCCGGCACGGTCAGCTCCCGGGACACCCGGTCGATCATGAGCGCCCAGAGGTCGTCCTTGCCGTCGACGTGCCGGTAGGCGGCCATGGGCGCGACGCCGAGCTTCGTGGCGAGGCGGCGCATGGTGACGGCCGCGCCGCCCTCCTCGTCGGCGATCTCGACCGCGGCGGCGGCGATCCGCTCCAGGGTCAGTGAGGTGCGAGGGGCCGGGGCGGGCCGCTCCATGCGCTCCCAGAGGGAGGGCGCCTCCGCCCCGTTCTCCTCGCCCTCCTTCTTCTTCGCGACCGCCATGGTCCGCTCCTCCCGGTCGAATGTCGCGTACAGCGTATCTCCAGTAGACGGCGTACACATCAATGTGTACGTTGTACGCACAGAAGATACGCCGTACACATCCAGGGGGAGACCCATGCCCGCCACCACCGAACCGCTCCGCGTCGCCGTCCTCGTCGGCTCGACCCGGGAGGGACGCTTCGCGCCGGTCGTGACGAAGTGGCTGACCGGCCACCTCGATGAGCGCGACGACCTGCGCGCCGATGTCGTCGACCTCGCGGAGACGCCGCTGCCGACGGTGTTCCCGGCCTTCGGCCGGCAGCCGCCGCCCGGCACCGAGGAGCAGCTGGCCCTCGTGTCACCACGGCTCGCGGCGGCCGACGCCTTCGTCCTCGTCACGCCCGAGTACAACCACAGTTTCCCGGCGTCCCTGAAGAACGCGATCGACTGGCACGGCGAGGAATGGCACGGCAAGCCGGTCGGCTTCGTCTCCTACGGCGGCCTGTCCGGCGGCCTGCGCGCGGTGGAGCAGCTGCGGGTCGTCATGGCCGAGGTGAACGCCACGACCATCCGCAACACCGTCAGCTTCCACAACGCCTGGAGCCGCTTCGACGAGGACGGCACCTGCACGGAACCCGCCGCCGACACGGCCGCGAAGGCCCTGCTCGACCAGCTCGCCTGGTGGGGCCACGCCCTGCGGGACGCCAAGTCCGTCCGCGACTACGTCGCATGACCGGGGAGACCACGGCCTCGCCCGCGAGCACGGCACATCCGGCCCGGCCGGACGCCCCGCCCTCCCGGCTCGTCGTCCTCGGCCTGCTGCTCGGCATCGTGCTCGCCACGCTCGACGGAACCGTCGTCGGCACCGCACTGCCCACCATCGTCGGCGACCTGGGCGGCCTCGACCACCTGTCCTGGGTGATCACGGCCTATCTGCTCACCACCGCCGTCTCCACCCCGATCTGGGGGAAACTCGGCGACCTGTACGGCCACAAGGGCAGCTACCTCACCTCCATCACCGTGTTCCTCGCCGGTTCCGTGCTCTGCGGACTCGCCCAGGACATGGGGCAGTTAATTGCCTTCCGGGCCTTTCAGGGCATCGGCGCGGGCGGCCTCTTCGTGGGCGCGCTCGCCCTCATCGGCACCCTGCTCACCCCGGCGGAGGCCGGGCGGGCCCAGTCACTGATCGGGGTGCTGCTGCCCGCCGCGATGATCGGCGGCCCCCTGGTCGGCGGCTTCCTCACCGACCAGCTCGACTGGCGCTGGGTGTTCTACGTCAACGTCCCGGTCGGCGCGGTGGCGCTCGCCCTGATCGGCTTCGGGGTGCGACCGCGGGCCACCCGGGTCAAGGCCCGGATCGACCTGGCCGGGGCCGGGCTGCTGACGGGCGCGATCCTCGCCCTGACCCTCCTCGCGAGCTGGGCCGGGACGACGTACGCCTGGTCCTCGCCGCAGATCCTCGGGCTCGCCCTGGTCTCCGCGGTCGCGCTGGCCGCCTTCGTCCGGGTCGAACGGCGTGCCCCGGAACCGGTGATCCCGCCCCGGCTGTTCCGCGACCGCAACTTCTCGGTGGCACAGGTACTCAGCTTCGTCACGGGTGCGGCCATGCTGGCGGCGGCGAGCTATCTGCCCCAGTACCTGCAGTTCGTACGGGACATGTCGTCCACCGAGAGCGGACTGCTGCTGCTTCCGTTGATGCTGGGCATGATCGCCGCCCAGCTCGTCATCGGCCGGCGGGTCGGCGACGGCGGGCGCTACCGCGGCTACCCCATCGCGGGCGGTGCGCTGGCCGCGGCGGGGGCGCTGGCCCTGCTGACGCTCGACACGGCCACGACGGCACCGGTCGCCTCCGGCCTGACGCTGGCGCTGGGCGTGGGCATCGGCTGTCTGATGCAGCCGACGATGCTCATCACGATGAACAGCGCGGAACCACGCGACATGGGCGCGGCCAGTGGCACCCAGACCTTGCTGCGCACCATCGGCGGCTCGCTCGGCGTCGCCGTCCTCGGCTCCGTCTACACCGGCCGGCTCACGGCCGCGGTCACGGACCGGCTCGGTGCCGAGGGCGCCCGGCTGACGGGCGGTGAGCTGACCCCCGAGGCGCTGCGGGACCTGCCGGAGCCGGTCCGGCACGCCTTCCGGGCGGGCGTGGTGGACGGATTGCACGGTGTCGCGCTCGGCACGGCCGTCCTGTGCGCCGTGGCGTTCGCGGTGTCCTGGCTGGTCCGGGAGGTCCCGCTGCGGGGCCGTTGAACTACCCCGAGACCAGCCTGGTGACCTGGCTCAGCACCAGGGCGTCCCCGACCGACGGCGCCTGGGCCACCGGGCCCGTCACCTCCTTGGAATCCACCGGCTTGAAGTCGGCGACCTCGGTGCCGACGCCGTTGTCGAGCGGGTCGACTCCCGTGCCGGCGAGGGGATTGGGCTTGAGGCCCGTCGCCGTGCCGGTGGCGTAGGCGAGGGTGTCGCTCGCGGCCTGGAGGCCTGCCCGGGTGTCGGTCGTTCCCGGGGAGGTGTGGATCACGTCCAGGACCGAGCCGGTCCCCGCCGCGGCCGACGCCGCCCCCGCACCCGCCCCCAGTGCCACTCCCGCGGTCGCGAGGACGGCCAGGGCACGCTGGACGGTCGGCTTCTTGGGTGAGACGTGTCGGGCCATCACTGCCACCTTTTGACGCTCTGGGTCATCGGAACGACACGAAGGGTAGTTGAGATGTGACGCGCGCATCAAAGGCGACCCGCGGGGTCGTACGACCCCCGATGCATGCCTCACACTGGTGTCCCGTGAGTTCCCCTCTGCCCATACCGACGCGAGTCGTGCTGCTCTGCGGCCCTTCCGGCTCCGGCAAGTCCCTCCTCGCGGCCCGCTCCGGCCTTCCGGTGCTGCGGCTCGACGACTTCTACAAGGAGGGCGACGACCCGACTCTGCCTTCGGTGGAGGGGAGTTCGGACATCGACTGGGACCATCCGGACTCCTGGGACGCGGACACGGCCGTCACCGCGATCACCCAGCTCTGCCGCACGGGCCGTACGGCCGTCCCCGTCTACGACCTCTCGCTCAGCGCCCGCACCGGCGAGGAGACGGTCGAGATCGGACGGACCCCGTTGTTCCTCGCGGAGGGCATCTTCGCCGCGGAGATCGTCACGCGCTGCCGGGAACTGGGCGTCCTGGCCGACGCGCTGTGCCTGAGCCGCGGCCCGGTGAAGACGTTCCGCCGACGCTTCCTGCGGGATCTGAGGGAGGGCCGCAAGTCGGTGCCGTTCCTGCTGCGCCGCGGCTGGCGCCTGATGCGCCAGGAGCGCTCGATCGTGGCCCGCCAGACCGCGCTGGGCGCGTACGCCTGTGACCGCGACGAGGCGATGGGCCGGCTGGCGGCCGCCGCGGCGGGCCGGTGCGCGAGTCTCCGTACGGCGGCCTGAGACACGAGAACGAGAGAAGCGGGACTGGACGGACCCCCCGGCCCTCCAGTCCCGCTCTTGTGTTCCCCCGTGGTGCTCCCCCCTGGGTGCTCCCCCGTTTCCTCCCCCTCGTTTCCCCCGTGTCCCCACTCTCCTGAGGAGACGCCCCCCAGCGCCTCCGCAGTCCCCCGTGGGCCCCCTTTTGTGGTGCTCCCCCCCGAACCTTCAGGCCACGAGCTCGCCGAAGGCGTCTTCCTCGTCACGGCCGAAGCTGAGGACCTCGTCCTCGCGCAGCCGGCGGAGCGACCGCCAGATGCTGGACTTCACCGTGCCGACACTGATGTCGAGGATCTCCGCGATCTCCGGGTCCGTGCGGCCCTCGTAGTAACGAAGGACCAGCATGGTGCGCTGGAGTTCGGGGAGCCGGGCGAGCGCCTGCCACAGGACGGCGCGCAGCTCGGTGCCGCGCATCGCGTCCGTGTCACCGGCGGTCTCCGGCAGTTCCTCGGTCGGGTATTCGTTCAGCTTGCGGCGGCGCCACGCGCTGATGTGCAGGTTGGTCATGGTGCGGCGGAGGTATCCGCCGACCGCCGCCTTGTCACTGATCCGTTCCCACGCCCGGTAGGTCGAGAACAGCGCGCTCTGCAGCAGGTCCTCCGCCTCGAAGCGGTCGCCGGTGAGGTGGTAGGCGGTGGCGTACAGGGAGGCGCGGCGCTCCTGGACGTAGGCGGTGAACTCCGCCTCCGACAGCGAACGGCGCTCCCCCGAGTCCTCCCTGTACGCGGCTCCCCCGTGAGCCCCCTTGTTGATCTCCCCCGTCGGTGCGTCGACCACCGTCATGTAACCGGTGTGCTGACGCCCGGTGCCGCGAGCGCACCCCCGCCCGCTCACGGCACCGGACTTCTCGGAACCCCGGTGCACGTCGTGCAGACGCGTGATCACTGCGCTGGTGCTGATGCCGTGCAGCGTGTTCATCTCGCGCCCCCCGTCGTGGACTTCCGGTGTGCGGCCCGCCGCTCGGGCGGGCTTCCTTGCCTGTGCCGAGAAGCTTGCCTCGGCACTTTCATCGCCGTGTCCGCCGACTGTCACAGGCCTGTCACAGGGGTCGGCCACAGGACGAGCACGGCTCGTACACAGGTGTCGGCGGTAGGCGCGGCGCTGATCTCGGCCCACAGGTCGAACCACGCCCCCCTCATGGGCCAGAATGAGCCCGTGCCTTCCCTGTTGCTGATCGAGGACGACGACGCCATCCGGACGGCCCTGGAGCTCTCACTGACGCGCCAGGGTCACCGCGTGGCGACCGCTGCCAGTGGTGAGGACGGTCTGAAGCTGCTGCGCGAGCAGCGGCCGGATCTGATCGTGCTGGATGTGATGCTGCCCGGCATCGACGGGTTCGAGGTGTGCCGGCGCATCCGGCGCACGGACCAGTTGCCGATCATCCTGCTGACCGCGCGCAATGACGACATCGACGTGGTGGTCGGGCTGGAGTCCGGCGCCGACGACTATGTCGTCAAACCGGTCCAGGGGCGGGTGCTCGACGCCCGGATCCGGGCCGTGCTGCGGCGTGGCGAGCGGGAGTCCAACGACGCGGCGTCGTTCGGCAGCCTCGTCATCGACCGCTCGGCGATGACCGTGACCAAGAACGGCGAGGACCTCCAGCTCACGCCGACCGAGCTGCGGCTGCTGCTGGAGCTGAGCAGGCGGCCGGGTCAGGCGCTGTCCCGGCAGCAGCTGCTGCGGCTGGTGTGGGAGCACGACTACCTGGGTGACTCGCGGCTCGTGGACGCCTGTGTCCAGCGGCTGCGCGCCAAGGTCGAGGACGTCCCGTCGTCCCCGACGCTGATCCGTACCGTGCGGGGTGTCGGCTACCGGCTGGACGCGCCTCAGTGACACAGGCGCACCAAGGGGGGGCCCGCGGCTGGACCGGGGCGCGCAAGGGAGCTCTGTCGCGGCTGCGCTTCACCAGCCTGCGGCTGAGGCTGGTCGTCGTCTTCGGCCTGGTGGCCCTGACGGCCGCCGTGTCCGCGTCCGGGATCGCGTACTGGCTCAACCGCGAGGCGGTCCTCACCCGTACGCAGGACGCCGTGCTGCGCGACTTCGAGCAGGAGATGCAGAACCGGGCGGGCGCGCTGCCCGAGCGGCCGACGCAGGACGAGTTGCAGCACACCGCGGGCCAGATGGCGGGCAGCGACCAGCGCTTCAGCGTGCTGCTGGTCGCCGGCGACGCCGACGGCAGGACCGTCTACGGCAGCTCCGGCGGGCTGAGCGGCTTCTCGCTGCGGGACGTGCCGGCCTCGCTGCGCACGGCGGTGAACAAGACGCAGAAGGTCGACGGGGCCAACAAGCACCCGTACCACCTGTACTGGCAGCGGGTCATAGACCACGACACGCCGTATCTCGTGGCCGGGACGCGGGTGATCGGCGGCGGCCCGACCGGCTACATGCTCAAGTCGCTGGAACCGGAGGCGAAGGATCTGAACTCGCTCGCCTGGTCGCTGGGAATCGCCACGGGACTCGCGCTGATCGGCTCGGCGCTGCTCGCGCAGGCCGCCGCGACGACGGTGCTGAAGCCCGTGCAACGGCTCGGGACGGCCGCACGGCGGCTCGGCGAGGGCAAGCTGGACACCCGGCTGCGGGTGTCCGGGACCGATGAACTCGCCGATCTGTCACGGACGTTCAACTACGCGGCCGAGGCGCTGGAGAAACGGGTCGAGGACATGGCCGCGCGGGACGAGGCGTCCCGGCGGTTCGTCGCGGACATGAGCCATGAACTCCGTACCCCCCTCACCGCGATCACCGCCGTGACGGAGATCCTGGAGGAGGAGCTGGAGGCGGAGACCGGGAGCATGGACCCGATGATCGAGCCCGCCGTCCGGCTGGTGGTCAGCGAGACGCGGCGGCTGAACGACCTGGTCGAGAACCTGATGGAGGTCACCCGCTTCGACGCGGGCACCGCCCGGCTCGTCCTGGACGACGTCGACATCGCCGACCAGATCACCGCGTGCATCGACGCGCGGGCCTGGCTGGACGCGGTCGAGCTGGACGCCGAGCGCGGTATCCACGCCCGCCTGGATCCGCGCCGCCTCGACGTGATCCTGGCCAACCTCATCGGCAACGCCCTCAAGCACGGCGGCTCCCCGGTGCGGGTCGTGGTCCGCGCGGACGACGACTCGCTCGTCATCGAGGTGCGGGACCACGGGCCCGGCATCCCCGAGGACGTGCTGCCGCATGTCTTCGACCGGTTCTACAAGGCCAGCGCCTCCCGGCCGCGCTCCGAGGGCAGCGGCCTGGGCCTGTCCATCGCCCTGGAGAACGCCCACATCCACGGCGGCGAGATCACCGCGGCCAACTCGGCCGACTCGGGCGCGGTGTTCACCCTGCGGCTCCCGCGCGGCACCTCCTCCTCGGCGGAGGAGACCGCGGAGGACGCGGAGGAGCCCGGGCCGGACGCCGACCGGAGCCGGGCCGAGGGCTCGAAGGGGGATGCCTGATGACCGTACGACGTCCTCGACGCCTGGCGGGGCTGGCCGGACTGCCCCTGCTCGCCGTCCTGCTGGCCGGCTGCGGGATCCGGGCCACGGAGGTGCCGACGAACTTCGGGCCCGCGCCCTCGCGGGTGCAGTGTTCGCTGGCGGAGCCGGATGTGTCGACGCAGGCCGCGCGGGGGCTGCCGGTGCAGGTGTTCCTGCTGTGCGGGTCCTCGCTGGTGACCGTCGACCGGACCGTACGGGTCCCGGACGGCGCGGCCGACTCCGAGCGCCGCATGCTGGTGGCGCAGGGCCTGCTGGACCAGCTCGCCGAGACCCCCTCGCCCGCCGAGAAGGAGGCCGGCTACAGCACGGACGTACGCGGCGGCATCACCGTGGGCGGGCCCCTGAAGGGCGACCCGGAGGAAACGCTGCGGCTGAGCACGGCGCCGGACAGCCTCACCTCGTACGCCCTGGCCCAGATCGTCTGCACCTTCTCCGACTCCGCCGCCGCCGAGGGCGACGGCTCCGTGGTCCTCGGCGGTCCCGGCCCCGAGTCCCCGCGCCGCTACGAGTGCACCGACGAGGTGCGGGCCCGCCCGGGCAGCACGGAACCGCCGTCCAAGGACGTGGCCGGCGAGTGAGGCCGCGGGCGGTCTCCGCCGGGCTGTGGCGCACGCCTCACACGCCTCCCGGGGGGCATCCCGGAACCGATCCTGCCGGAGGCCGCGTCTAGGGGGGCGTGCAGCGTCAAGGCTCCATCGGCGGCAGCGCCGAGTTCCGCATCCGTGTGACAGGAGGTGTCCTCCTCGTCGCACACCTCGCGCTCGTCGCCTGGTTCACGTTGCGGCCCTTGGAGGTGCCCTGGGTGATGCCCGCCAATCTGCGGCCGTTCGCCGGGATCCGGGCCGATCTCGCCCTGGGCTGGCCCGAGGCCGCCCGGCACATCGGCGAGAAGCTGGCCCTGCTCGCCCCGTTGGGGGTGCTGCTGCCGATGGTGAGCGGCAGGCTGGTCGTCTCGCCGCTGGCGTCCCTGCTGCGCGCCGTCGCGGCCGGTGCGCTGCTGTCGCTGGGCATCGAGCTGTTGCAGACCGGCGTGCCCGGTCAGGTCGTGGATGTCGACTCGCTGTTCCTGAACACCGCGGGCGTGGCCCTCGCGCACCTCGCGCTGGTCCCCGCGGGCCGCTCCTGGCTGCGTCGCCGCGCCACCGCGCCCCTGACCCGGGCGCCCCTCCCCCCGGAGGAGCCGGCTCAGGGTCGGACCCCGACGATTCCCAGGGTCGGGATCGCACCGTGGAGCGACGCTTTGCCCCCTTCGTCTCCGTAGCGTGGAGTGCAGATGGGGTACTCGGACGAAGAGACCTCGCACACCGACGCTGAAGGAGCCGCACATGTCCCGCCTCGCCCGCCCCACCCACGGCCGCATGATCGGCGGAGTGTGCGCCGCGCTGGCACGGCGCTTCGGCACCTCCACCACGACGATGCGGGTGATCTTCCTGGTCTCCTGCCTGCTGCCCGGCCCGCAGTTCCTGCTGTACATCGCGCTGTGGATCGTGCTGCCCTCGGAGGACAAGGTCCGGAACAAGGCCCAGACGGCCTGGTGACCGCCCGCCGCGGAAACGCCGATGGGGCGCACCCTGTGTCCAGGGGTGCGCCCCATCGGCGTGTGCGTCCGCACGGGCGGGAGGGTCAGGCGAGCGGAATGCCGTTCACCGGGAGCCCGCCGAGCAGCTTGGGGGCCGGGCCGTTCGGGCCCTGGGCGAGCAGCTGCCCGGCGACCGGCTGAGCGGCGGCGAGACCGGTACCGGCCAGGCTCTGCCCCTGGCCCACCGCCTCGCCCGAGCCCGCCGGCAGCGCCTGGGAGAGCTGCTCCGCCGGGAGCGCCTGGGTGACGCCCCCCAGTGCCTGGGTGGCGTCCGGAACGGCCGGGGCGGCGTTGGCGGCACCCGCACCGGTGGCGGCGAAGGCGGCACCGAGAGCGGCGACACCGAGGGACTTGGCAGCAGACTGCTTCATGAAAACGCGTCCTCGCAATGGGATGACGGGGTGTGTGAGCGGTGCGGCGACCGTAATCACGCGGCACCACCCGCCGCAAACATCGAAATGCGGACGGCTTGTGAACACCGTCCGCATTCCCTGTGTGCCATTTCCCGCCGGGTCAGCCCTCGGAATCCACAGAGCCGCTGGTCGAAGCGGTCTGCCGGAACAGCCATTCGGATTTCAGCTCGGCGTATCCCGGCTTGATCACGTCATTGATCATGGCCAGTCGTTCATCGAAAGGAATGAACGCTGATTTCATCGCATTGACTGAGAACCACTGCATGTCGTCGAGCGTGTAACCGAACGCCTCGACAAGGTGCTCGAATTCCCGGCTCATGCTGGTGTAGGACATGAGGCGATTGTCCGTATTTACGGTGGCCCTGAAATGCAGCCGGCGCAGCAGCCCGATGGGGTGTTCGGCGTACGAGGACGCCGCCCCGGTCTGGAGGTTGGAGCTGGGGCACAGCTCCAGCGGGATGCGCTTGTCCCGGACGTACGAGGCGAGCCGCCCGAGTTCGACCCGGCCGTCCTCGTGGACCTGGATGTCGTCGATGATCCGCACGCCGTGCCCGAGCCGGTCGGCGCCGCACCACTGGAGGGCCTGCCAGATGGACGGCAGTCCGAAGGCCTCGCCGGCGTGGATGGTGAAGTGGTTGTTCTCGCGCTTCAGATACTCGAAGGCGTCCAGGTGCCGGGTGGGCGGGTAGCCGGCCTCGGCACCGGCGATGTCGAACCCGACGACGCCCAGGTCCCGGTAGCGGTTGGCGAGTTCGGCGATCTCCAGGGCGCGTGCCGCGTGCCGCATGGCGGTGAGCAGGGCGCCGACGCGGATGCGGTGGCCGTTCTCCCCGGCGCGCCGCTCCCCTTCCCGGAAGCCCTCGTTGACGGCCTCGACCACCTCTTCGAGGCTCAGCCCGCCTTCGAGATGCTGCTCGGGGGCGTAGCGCACCTCGGCGTAGACGACGCCGTCCTCGGCGAGGTCCTCGGCGCACTCGGCGGCGACCCGGACCAGGGCGTCGCGGGTCTGCATGACACCGACGGTGTGGGAGAAGGTCTCCAGGTACCGCTCCAGGGAACCGGAGTCGGCGGCCTCGCGGAACCAGATGCCGAGCTTCTCCGGGTCGTTCTCGGGGAGCTGGGTGTAGGCGTTCTCGCGGGCGAGTTCGACGATCGTGGCGGGGCGCAGGCCGCCGTCGAGGTGATCGTGCAGCAGAACCTTGGGCGCCCGGCGGATCTGGTCCGGTGTCGGGGTGTTCGCGATGGTCTGGCTCGTCATTTCCGCACTCTAACTCCTACGCGCGTAGATGGCGCCTCTTCGGCCCCTTTACGTTTTCGTCGATACGTAACGGTGACCCCGAGGACGGGTTGAATACACCCGCGCTTCTGACACTGTTCTGTCATGGCACACCAAGCGACGCCGGTTCGCAGGGCCCGGCTGGGCAGGACACTCGGACCGGAGCCGACGGCGGTGAGCGGCGTGGTGCTGCTGCTGCCCAACGGGGACGAGAACTCCGGCCGCAGACCGTCGCCCATGCTGGCGACCGCCTCCGTACGCGCCCTGGGGCGCCGGCTGGCCCGAGCGGGCCGGGACGAGGGTCTGGCCGCGCACGTGGTGCACTACCGCTGCCGCGGCTGGAACGGCGGCGAGGCCAGTCTCGCGGCCGATGCCACCTGGGCGGCGGACGAGGTCGTACGGCGTTACGGGGACGTGCCCGTCTGCCTCGTCGGGACCGGCATGGGCGGCCGGGCCGGGCTGCGAGCGGGTGGGCACGAGGCCGTCAACTCCGTGCTGGCGCTGGCCCCCTGGCTGCCGGAGGAGGATGCGGCGGCGCCGCCCGAACCGGTGAAGCAGCTGGTGGGGCGGCAGGTGCTGATCGTGCACGGCACGAACGACGAGCGGACGGATCCCGAGTTGTCGTTCCGGCTGGCGGCGCGGGTGAAGAAGGCGAATCGGGATGTGTGCCGGTTCGAAGTGCATGCGGATGGGCACGGGTTGCATCAGTACCGGGATGAAGTGCTGGCGTTGGCCGAGGACTTCGTGATGGGGGCGGTGTTCGGGCGGGCGGTGTCCCGGCCTGTGCGGGATGCGCTGGCCGCGCCGCCGCCGTTGGGGTTGCGGATGCCGTTGGCTGCGGGGTTCGGTTCTTCGTTGCGGCGGTAGCGTCGACGGGGTGCTTCTTGGTCGGCCTGTGCGGGTTGTCTGTGGCTTGTCGCGCAGTTCCCCGCGCCCCTGACTAGGGCAGCAGACTGCCTCTTCTTGAGAGCAGGAACCTTTTGAAGGCTGCTACCGGTGGGGTGTCCGGGTGGCCCTCCAGCCAGGCGACGCCGATTTCTCGGACTGCTCGGGGGGCCGTGACCGTCAGTTCGACCACTCCAGGGCGGGGGACGGCCGGTGGAGGGAGGAGGGCTACTCCCAAGCCTGCTGCCACGAGGCCTCGGAGGGTTTCCGCCTCCTCTCCCTCAAAGGCGATGCGGGGCTTGAAGCCCGCCTCCTGGCAGAGGTCGTCGGTGATGCGGCGCAGGCCGTAGCCGGGTTCGAGGGTGACGAAGGTTTCGTCGGCGGCTTCCGCGAGGCGGATGCGGCGGCGGGTGGCGAGGGAATGGTCGGCGGGGACGACCAGGCGGAGTTTCTGTTCGTCGAGACGGCGGGCGACCAGGTCGGGGGCGTCGGGGACCGGGGACGTCAGACACAGGTCGAGGTCGCCGGCGCGGAGGCGTTCGAGCATGGCCTCGCCGTAGTTCTGGACCAGGCTGAAGCGGACACGGGGATGGTCGGCGCGGAAGGCCTGGAGGAGGCCCGGGACGGTCTCGGCGCCCATGGTGTGCAGGAAGCCGAAGGCGACCTTGCCGGTGAAGGGGTCGGCGTCGGCCCGCACCTCCTCGGCGGCGCGCTCGACCTCGGCCAGGGCGCGCTCGACGGAGGTGAGGAAGGTGCGGCCGGCCGGGGTGAGGGAGACCGTACGGCCGTGGCGGGCGAAGAGGTCGACGCCCAGGTCCTGCTCCAGGCGGGCCATGGACCGGGAGAGGGTCGACTGCGGGACGTTCATCTCCTGGGCGGCGCGGGTGACGTGCTCGGTGCGCGCGACGCCGGCGAAGTACGCGAGGCGGGGAGCCAGCACCTTGGACATCTCCGCCATGTCTTCTGTGTCACTGGATGGTGACAGGCGAGCCGCTGAACTGGATTGATGCACCATGGGAACGATTATCGCCGTTCCATGCATTGGACGGATCAGTGGGTGCCTACGTAATTTCGAGGCATGTCTCCCGCCAGTACCGGGGCGTCCACCACCGTGGGCGCCGATGTCTCTGTCCCTGCTTCCGACTCCCGTATGTCGCCGGGCGGGCCCGGCTACCGCCGGATGAGTTTCGCCCTCTTCCTCGCGGGTGTCGCGACCTTCGCGCTGCTGTACTCCACGCAGGCGCTGCTCCCGCTGATCTCCGGCGAGTTCGGGGTGGCGGCGAGCGACGCGAGTTGGACGGTGGCCGCCGCGACGGGCGGGCTGGCGCTGTTCGTGCTGCCGATGAGTGCCCTGTCCGAGCGCTTCGGACGGCGTGCGGTCATGACGGCGTCGCTGGCCGTGGCCGTCACCATCGGACTGCTGGTGCCCCTCGCCCCGTCGCTGGGCGTGCTGGTCGTGCTGCGGGCGCTCCAGGGCGCGGCCCTGGCCGGGCTGCCCGCGTCGGCGACCGCGTACCTCGCGGAGGAGGTCAGCCCCAAGGCGCTGGTCACCGCGATCGGACTGTTCGTCGCGGGCAACAGCGTCGGTGGGATGAGCGGCCGGGTCATCACCGGCTGGGTCGCGCAGGAGTGGGGCTGGCGGGTCGCCGTCGGTGTCATCGGCGCGATCGCCGTGGCCTGCGCGGTGGCCTTCCGGGCGCTGCTCCCCGCCCCCAAGCACTTCAAGCCGGGCTCGCTGCGCCCGCGGGTCCTGGCCCGCACGGTCCGTGACCACCTGTCCAACCCGCTGCTGTGCCGGCTGTACGCGATCGGCGCGCTGTTCATGACGGTGTTCGGCGGCGTGTACACGGTCATCGGCTACCGCCTGACCGAGGCCCCGTTCTCGCTGCCCCAGGGCATCATCGGCTCGATCTTCCTGGTGTACCTGGTCGGTACGGTGTCGGCGTCGACGGCGGGCCGACTGGTGGGCCGGATGGGCCGCCGGGGCGCGCTGTACGCGGCGGGCGGTACGACGGCCGCGGGCCTGCTGCTGTCCCTGGCCGGGTCCCTTCCTGTGGTCCTGCTGGGTCTGGTCCTCATCACCGGCGGCTTCTTCGCCGGTCACGCGGTGGCCTCCTCGGCGGTCAGCAAGACGGCCACGACCGGCCGCGCGCAGGCCTCGGCGCTGTACCAGTCCGCCTACTACATCGGCTCCAGCGCGGGCAGCACGGTCGGCGCGATCGCCTTCCACGCGGGCGGCTGGGCCGGGACGGTCGGCGTCGGACTGCTGGCGGTGCTCGGCGTCGTGACGATCACGGTGTTCGGCACGCGGGCGGCTCTGCTGCAGCGGCGGCTGACCACGGCCGCCTGACCGTACAGCGCATCAATCCCCCTGGTCGGGGCCGGTTGTCAGTGGGCGCGGATAACGTCCGCGTCTGCTGACCACCGGACCGAGCAGGGGGATTTTTCATGGAGTTCCGCATCGACCGTACGGCGTTCGCGGAGGCCGTGGGCCGGTCCGTACGGGCGCTGCCCGCGCGGACGCCGGTGCCGGTGCTGGGCGGACTGCTGCTGGAGGCGGGCGCGGGACGGCTGGCCGTGACGGGGTTCGACTTCGAGGCGGCGGTACGGGTGGAGGCCGAAGCGCAGGTCGCGGTGCCCGGGCGGGTGCTCGTCCTGGGGCGGCGGCTGCTGGACGTGTGCCGGGTACTGCCGGACGGGCCGGTGAGCTGTGCGCTGGAGGGGTCACGGTTCACGGTGGAGGCGGACGGTACGCGCTTCGGTCTTTCGACGCTGCCGCTCGCCGAGTACCCGGCCCTGCCGACGGCGCCCGCTCCCTACGGCACGGTGGATGCCGCCGCGTTCGCGACCGCCGTCGCGCAGGTCACGGTCGCCGCCGGGCGGGACGACACGCTGCCGCTGCTGACGGGCGTCCAACTGCGCCTCGACGGCGGGGAGATGACGCTGTCCGCCTCGGATCGCTACCGGTATGCGGTGCGGCGGCTGGAGTGGAAGCCGGGGGCGGCGGCCGACGGGGTGGTGGAGGCTCTGCTGCCGTCGCGGCGGCTGCTGGACGTCGCTCGGTCGCTGGGGCGCTGCGGGGACGTGGTGATCGGGTGGGACCCGGCCCGCGGGGGCGGGCTGATCGGCTTCGAGGGCGGGCCGACACGGACGGCGCTGCGGCTCCTGGACGGGCGGCTGCCTGCGTACAAGTCGCTGTTCGACATGGCGGGGGCGGCGGTCGCCGAGGTGGAGTGCGAGGGGCTCGCGGAGGCCGTGCGGCGGGTCGCGGTGGTGGCGGAGGCGAACAGTCCGGTGCGGCTGGACTTCTCGGCCGAGGGATCCGTGATGCTGCGCGCCGGCTTCGGGGACGATGTGGCGGCTCAGCGGCTGCCGGCCACGCTGAGCGGCGCCGATGAGGTGCCGGTGGCCTTCAACCCGGCCTATCTGCTGGACGCGCTGACGTCGTTCGAGAGCCCGCGGGTACGGCTGGAGCTGCTGGGGGCGGGGCAGCGGGCGCTGCTGCACGGGGTGGGGGACGGCGGCGGGGCGGGGGCGGGCACGGCGGAGGCCGGGACGCACCGGCATCTGCTGATGTCGGTGAAGCAGCTGGTCTGAGGCGGCGGCGACCGGTCTGAAGCGGCGGCTCCCGCCTGCGCGTTTGTGCGCTCGGGGGGCCGTTGTCAGTGGGCTGCGGTAGCTTCCGGAGTACTGGGCGCAAAGGCGCGTGACAGACATTCCACAGGGGTGGGTGGACGATGACGAACGGCACGGCGACACCGACGGACCTGGACACCAGGCTGGAGGCACACCGCACCGAGCTGACCGGGTACTGCTACCGGATGCTCGGCTCCTCCTTCGAGGCCGAGGACGCGGTGCAGGACACGATGGTCCGCGCCTGGCGCAGCTACGACAAGTTCGAGGGCCGCTCCAGCCTCCGCTCCTGGCTCTACCGCATCGCGACGAACGTGTGCCTGGACATGCTGACCGCGGGCAACAAGCGCGCCCGGCCCATGGACCTCACCGAGTCCACCCCGCTCGCCCGCGCGGCCCTCTCCCCCCGCCCGGACAACACCTGGCTGGAGCCCATGCCGGACGCCCGTGTGCTGCCCACGACCGAGGATCCGGCGGAGGCCGCGGTCGCCAAGGAGTCGGTGCGGCTCGCCTTCATGGCCGCCCTGCAGCAGCTGCCGGCCAAGCAGCGGGCGGTGCTGATCCTGCGCGAGGTCCTGGCGTGGAAGGCCAGCGAGGTCGCCGAGCTGCTGGACACCTCGGTGGCGTCGGTCAACAGCGCCCTGCAGCGGGCCCGCGCCACCCTGGCCGAGCGGCAGCAGCCGGGCGCCGACGCCGTCGTCTCCGACCCGCTGGACGAGGACCAGCGGAAGCTGCTGGACCGCTATGTGGCGGCCTTCGAGGGCTACGACATGACGGCGCTGACCGCCCTGCTGCACGAGGACGCGGTCATGACGATGCCGCCGTTCGACCTGTGGCTGACCGGCGTCGACGACATCACCGGCTTCATGACGACGCTCGGCGCGCCCTGCGCGGGCTCCCGGCTGGTGCCGGTCCGGGTCAACGGGCTGCCGGGGTTCGCCCAGTACAAGCCCGACCCGGAGGGCGGCGGTTTCATGCCGTGGGCGGTTCAGGTGCTGGAGATCTCAGACGGCCGGATCACCGGGTTCCACTGCTTCCTCGACACCGAGCGCTGGTTCCCGCTCTTCGACCTGCCCCTCCGTCTCGAAGACGAGACCGACCAGGTCGAGCAGGGCGCCTAGGGCCGGGTCGGGGTCGCGCAGCCTGATCCGGCCTCCCGCCCGGCGGGCGGCGAGCTGGAGCCGCGCCAGCAGGTCGACGGCGGCGAGGCCCGGTGGCCCCAGGCCCGCGACATCGCACACCACGACCCGGGCACCACTGGTGTGCAGCAGCGCCCGTACGTCGTCGCTCAGCCCTCTCACCTCGTCCCGGGTGACGGGGCCGGGCAGCACGAGCACGGGGGGTGTCATGGCGTCCACGATCGGTAGACCGGGCGGGCGGCCGTAACTCATCGCGACGGTCCTTCCTGTCGGCGCGCTGCAAAGATCACATTGACCGGGACATGGCCTTCCCCGGAGGGTTGGCTGTATGCCCCATGCACCTGCCCCTCCCGCGCTGTCTGATGCTCTCTTCGCCGGTGAGGGGGCGTCGTGCAGGGAGTGCTGAGCGGCTTCGCGGTCATCGCCGTGGTCATCGGGGTGGGCTACCTGATCGGCCGCCGGGGCTACCTGGGCGACGGGGGCCGCGAGGTCCTGACCAAGCTGGCCTTCCATGTGGCGTCCCCGGCGCTGCTCTTCACGACGCTCGCGCAGGCCGACCTGTCGGTGATCTTCTCCGACCGGCTGCTGGTCACGGCGATGAGCACGGCAGCGGCGGCGGGGGTCTTCGTGGCGGTGGGTGCCGTGCGCGGGTGGGGTGTGGGCCGGACGACGGTCGGTGCCCTGTGCTCCAGCTACGTCAACTCGGGGAACCTCGGCATCCCGATCGCCGTGTACGTCCTGGGCGACGCGTCGCTGGTCGCGCCGGTGCTGCTGTTCCAGCTGGTCGCCGTCACACCGGTGGCGCTGACGGTCCTGGACCTGGCGACCGTCTCGGACGAGGACAAGCGCCCCCTGTGGCAGAGCCTGCTCACCCCGCTCCGCAATCCGATCGCCCTGGGCTCCCTGGCCGGGGTGGCTGCATCGGCGACCGGCCTCCACGTGCCGGGCCCGCTGATGGACCCCCTGACCCTGATCGGCAACATGTCGGTCCCGGCGGTCCTGCTGGCCTTCGGCATCTCCCTGCGCGGCAGCACACTCCCCCTGCGCGGCGCGGAACGGGCCCCCGTCCTCCTCGCCGTGGCCCTGAAGGCGGTCGCCCAGCCCCTGATCGCCTGGGCCCTGGCGACGACCGTCTTCGGCCTCCACGGAGCGTCCCTGCTCGACGTGGTCGTGACCTCCGCCCTGCCGGCCGCCCAGAACCTGTTCACGTACGCGAGCAGCTACCGGGTGGGCGAGGTACTGGCGAGGGAGGCGATCCTGCTGTCGACGGTGCTGGCGGTGCCGGTGCTTGTGGTGGTGGCGGCGTTGCTGGGGTGAGTCAGTTGTCGGGGAACTCGCCGGTGTCGAGTTCGAGGCCGATGGGGTCCGGCAGGGTGATGCGTTCTCCGAACCTGCCTGCACGCAGGAGGCGGTACACGCCCTTCCTCGGCTCTCCGTACAGGGTGACCGTCGGACCGCCCGGTGCCACGCCGTCGACCAAGAGATAGAGCGGCACTCCCGCCTCGGCGTAGCCCGCGGCCTTCACCGTGCGGTCATGGTGGGCGGTGGCCGCCGAGGTGATCTCGACGGCGAGTTGGGCGACGGCAGCGGGGACGACATCGTCGTGGCCCTCGGCCGGCAGCTCCGGTACGACAGCGAGGTCGGGCACATACAGCCCGAGCCGGGCCGGAACGGCCATGCCCAGCCCCTGGAAGATGTGCCAGTGCTCGGGGATCACCTGGGAGAGGCTTCGATGGACGCGGTCGGCGATGCGGTGATGGGGGATGGTGGAGTGGGGCGTCACCGTGATGATTCCCTCGATGATCTCCACCTTGCAGCCCTTGGGGGCACGCGTCTGCTCCCGGATCCAGACCAGCTCGTCCCACTCGTTGCCGGTCAGGAGGCAGTCGCCGTGCAGCACGCTCATGGCGTCATCCAACACGCCGAACGGGACCGACGGAGGTCCGTCGGTCCCGTCCACCCGAACGAGAAAGCCCCAGGTCAGGCGATACGTTCCAGCACCACCGGCGACGCCGTGAAGTCGGTCCCCGGCGCGGCGATGTCGTAGGAGCCCTCCGCCGCCTGGAGTGCGTAGGCGAAGCGGTCGGGGGTGTCCGTGTGGAGGGTGAGGAGGGGCTGGCCCTCCTTCACCGTGTCGCCCGGCTTGGCGTGCATCTCGATGCCGGCGCCTGCCTGGACCGGGTCCTCCTTGCGGGCGCGGCCCGCGCCGAGGCGCCAGGCGGCGATGCCGATGTCGTAGGCGTCGAGGCGGGTGAGGACGCCCGAGGCGGGGGCCTTGATCACGTGCTGTTCGCGGGCCACCGGGAGTGCCGCGTCCGGGTCGCCGCCCTGGGCCGCGATCATGCGGCGCCAGACGTCCATCGCGGAGCCGTCGGCCAGGGCCTTCGCCGGGTCGGTGTCCTTCAGGCCTGCGGCGTCCAGCATTTCGCGGGCCAGAGCCAGGGTCAGTTCGACCACGTCCGCCGGGCCGCCGCCCGCGAGGACCTCCACCGACTCGCGGACCTCCAGGGCGTTGCCGGCGGTGAGGCCGAGCGGGGTCGACATGTCCGTGAGCAGGGCGACCGTCCTGACGCCGTGGTCCGTGCCGAGGCCGACCATCGTGGAGGCCAGTTCGCGGGCGTCGTCCAGAGTCTTCATGAAGGCGCCGGTGCCGACCTTGACGTCCAGGACCAGGGAGCCCGTGCCCTCGGCGATCTTCTTCGACATGATCGAGGAGGCGATCAGGGGGATCGCCTCGACCGTGCCGGTGACGTCGCGCAGGGCGTAGAGCTTCTTGTCCGCGGGGGCCAGGCCGTCGCCCGCCGCGCAGATCACCGCGCCGGTGGTGTCCAGGACGTTCAGCATCCGCTCGTTGGAGAGCAGGGCCTGCCAGCCGGGGACGGACTCCAGCTTGTCCAGCGTGCCGCCGGTGTGGCCGAGGCCGCGGCCCGAGAGCTGGGGTACGGCGGCACCGCAGGCGGCGACCAGGGGCGCCAGCGGGAGCGTGATCTTGTCGCCCACGCCGCCCGTGGAGTGCTTGTCGGCCGTCGGGCGGGACAGGGACGAGAAGTCCATGCGCTCGCCGGAGGCGATCATCGCGGCGGTCCAGCGGGCGATCTCACGGCGGTTCATGCCGTTGAGCAGGATGGCCATCGCGAGGGCGGACATCTGCTCGTCGGCCACCTCCCCGCGGGTGTACGCGTCGATGACCCAGTCGATCTGCTCGTCACTGAGCTCGCCGCGGTCCCGCTTGGTGCGGATGACGGAGATGGCGTCCATGGCCATGGCTTGGGCTTCCTTCCGAGGATTTCCAGAAGCCGTACGGCCCCTCCTGAGCGACTGGCGACTCGGAGGGGCCGTACGGGAATGACTACTTGCTGAGGTGGCCGGGGCCGAAGGCCTGGGGCAGCATCGCCGACAGCGGCAGGATGCCCTCCGGGGTCTCCAGCAGCAGGTCCGGGCCGCCGAACTCGTGCAGCAGCTGGCGGCACCGGCCGCACGGCACGAGCGGGTCGCCGTCGCGGTCGACGCAGGTGAAGTGCGTCAGACGGCCGCCCCCGGAGTTGTGCAGCTCCGAGACCAGGCCGCACTCGGCGCACAGGGAGAGCCCGTACGAGGCGTTCTCGACGTTGCAGCCGGAGATGATCCGGCCGTCGTCGACCAGGGCGGCCACGCCCACCGGGTAGCCGGAGTACGGGGCGTACGCCCGGGACATGGCGTCCCGGGCCACCGCGCGCAGCTTCTCCCAGTCGACGGCCGGGCCGGCGCCGGTCACTTGCCCTGTCCCTTCCGGTACGGCATGCCGTCCGCCTTGGGCATCCGCAGGCGCTGCGCGGACAGGGCGAGCACCACCAGGGTGATGACGTACGGCGTGGCGGAGACGACCTGGTTCGGGACCTCGTCGGTGGTCGCGTACCAGGCGAACACCAGGCCGCCGACGACCAGGGTGATCACGGCCTGGACGTACTTCTTGCGGACCACCAGCCAGATGGCGCCGATGAGCAGCAGGAGCGCGCCGAGCAGCAGCAGGGCGTGGACGTTGGCCGAGCCGCCGCGCAGGTTGAGGCTGTCGGTGTAGCCGAACAGGCCCGCGCCGATGGCGAGGCCGCCGGGCATCCAGTTGCCGAAGATCATCGCGGCGAGGCCGATGTAGCCGCGGCCGCTGACCTGGCCCTCCAGGTAGAAGGGGTTGGCCACGATGGACAGGAAGGCACCGCCGAGGCCGGCCAGACCACCGGAGATGATCACGGCGATGTACTTGTACTTGTAGACGTTGACGCCGAGGGACTCGGCGGCGACCGGGTTCTCACCGCAGGAGCGCAGCCGCAGGCCGAAGGCGGTGCGCCACAGGATCCACCAGGTGGCGGGGATCAGCGCGATGGCGATCAGGGTCAGCCAGGAGACGTTGGTGACCAGGCCGCCGAGCAGGCCGGCGATGTCCGAGATCAGGAACCAGCCGTGGGCGTTGAGGTCCCGCAGCGCGTCGGACAGGCCCGGCACCGTGAAGTTGCCGAGGGAGTCCACCGCCGGGGACTGCTTGGCGGAGCCGCCGGTGTGGCCCTCGAAGGCGAGGGGCGCCAGGTAGCGGGTGGCGCCCAGGGCGAGGATGTTGATGGCCACACCGGAGACGATGTGGTTGACGTTGAAGGTGACGGTGACGAAGGCGTGCAGCAGACCGCCGATCGCGCCGCCCGCGATGCCCACCAGGACACCGGTCCACGGGCCCCACTGGAATCCGGCCCAGGCGCCGAACCAGGTGCCGAGGATCATCATGCCCTCGAGGCCGATGTTGACCACGCCCGCGCGCTCGGCCCACAGGCCGCCGAGACCGGCGAGGCCGATCGGCACGGCGAGCTGGAGCGCGGTGGACATCTGGCTGACGTTGGTGATGCCGTCGGCGCCGGTGATGATGCGGACGATCGAGGTGAGTGCCAGGCCGCCGGCGATGACCAGCAGCAGGACGGGCCACGACAGGCGGCGGCCGGTGGGCGCCGCGGGCTGCAGCGTGGGCTGGTTGAGGTCGGTCACGGTGGTCATCGGCCAGCCACCTCCTTCGTGGCGTTGTGGGTGGTGGTGCCGAGGACGTGACCGGCGGCCAGTTCGGCGCCGACCCGGCGCTGCTGGCGGCGCAGGCCCCATTCACGGACGGCCTCGTAGGAGACGACGACCGAGAGCACGATCAGGCCCTGCATGATGACCGCGATCTCCTTGTCGTAGCCGTGGAAGTCCAGTTCGGGCGAGGCCTTGTCGAGCCAGGCCCACAGCAGGGCGGCGAAGGCGATGCCGACCGGGCTGTTGCGGCCGAGCAGGGCGATGCCGATGCCGAGGAAGCCGATGCCGGTGGGGAAGTTCAGGCTGTAGGTGTGGGTGTCGCCGAGCAGGATCGGCAGGCCGGCCAGGCCCGCGAGGCCGCCGGAGATCAGCATGGCGGTCAGCACCATGCGCTTGGGGTCGACGCCGCTGGCGGCGGCCGCGGTCGTCGAGGCGCCGGAGGCGCGCAGGTCGAAGCCGAAGCGGGTGCGGTTGAGGACGACCCAGTAGCCGATGCCGAGCAGGACGGCGAGGAGGACCAGGCCGTAGATCTCGCCGGCCGCGCCCATGCCGATGCCGGGGATCCAGCCGGACTCGTGCATCTCGCCGGTGGTGTTGTTGTTGCCGACCTTCACGCCGAAGACGTCCGGCAGCCACAGGTAGGAGATCACCGAGGTCGCGATCGCGTTGAGCATGATCGTGGCGACGACCTCGCTGACGCCGCGGGTGACCTTGAGGACACCGGCGATACCGGCCCAGAAGGCGCCGGTGAGGACGGCGGTCAGGAGCAGCAGCGGGACCTGGATCGCGGCCGGCATGCTCGCGTGGGCGCCGACGATGGCGGCCATCATGGCGGCGAGCTGGTACTGGCCGTCGACGCCGATGTTGAACAGGTTCATCCGGAAGCCGATGGCCACCGCGAGCGCCGCGATGTAGTACATCGACGCCTGGTTGATGATCAGCACCTGGATGTCGGAGAAGCCGAGCTGCTCAAACATCAGGGCGAACGGCTCGAACGGGTTCTTGCCCGACGCGACCAGCACGATCGCGATCAGGACGAAGGCCACGGCGAGCGCGATGACCGGCCCGGCCACCGCGAGGAGCACGCGCTCCTTGTCGAACTTCTTCATCAGCGGGCCTCGTCTTCCGGAGACTCGGGGGCGTCGGCCTTCGAGATCTCGGGGGTCTCTTCGTGCTCGAGGTGTCCGGTCGCGGCACCGGTCATGGCCGAGCCGAGCTCCTCGGGGGTGATGGTGGCCGGGTCGGCATCCGCGACCAGCCGGCCGTTGTAGATCACGCGCAGAGTGTCGGACAGGCCGATCAGCTCGTCCAGGTCGGCGGAGATCAGCAGCACGGCCAGGCCCTCGCGGCGGGCCTCGCGGATGTGGTCCCAGATGGCGGCCTGGGCGCCGACGTCCACGCCCCGGGTGGGGTGGGCGGCGATGAGGAAGCGGGGCTTGTGGCTCATCTCCCTGCCGACGATGAGCTTTTGCTGGTTGCCGCCGGAGAGGGAGGCGGCGGTGACGTCGATGCCGGGGGTGCGGACGTCGTACTCCGTCACGATCCGGCGGGTGTCCTCCTGGGCGGCCTTCGGGTCCAGCCAGACGCCCTTGGCGAGGGGCTTCTCGGTGACGTGGCCGAGGATGCGGTTCTCCCAGAGGGGGGCCTCCAGGAGCAGGCCGTGGCGGTGCCGGTCCTCGGGGATGTAGCCGATGCCCTGCTCGCGGCGCCTGCGGGTGGGCCAGGCGGTGATCTCCTCTTCGACGAGGGTGATCGTGCCGGAGTCGGCGTGCTTCAGGCCGATGATCGCGTCGACCAGTTCGGTCTGGCCGTTGCCCTCGACACCGGCGATGCCGAGGACCTCGCCCGCGTGGATGGTGAGGGTGATGTCGTCGAGCAGGGCCTTGCCGCCGGGGGCCTCCAGGCGGAGCTTGTCGACGGTGATGACCGGGCGGTCGGTGACCGTGGACTCGGCCGTCTCGGGCGTGGGCAGTTCGCTGCCCACCATCATCTCGGCGAGCTGGCGCGGGGTGGTCTCGGCGGGGACGGCCGTGCCGACGGTGGTGCCGCGGCGGATGACGGTGATCTCGTCGGCGACGGAGAGCACCTCGCCGAGCTTGTGCGAGATGAAGATGACCGACAGGCCCTCGGACTTCAGTTCGCGCAGGTTGGCGAAGAGGGCGTCGACCTCCTGCGGCACCAGGACGGCCGTGGGCTCGTCGAGGATCAGCGTGGTGGCGCCGCGGTAGAGGACCTTGAGGATCTCCACGCGCTGGCGGGCGGCGACGCCGAGCTCCTCGACCAGGAGGTCGGGCTTGACGCCGAGGCCGTAGCGCTCGGAGAGCTCCTTGATCTTGCGGCGGGCCTTGGCGCCGATGCCGTGGAGCTTCTCGCTGCCGAGCACCACGTTCTCGAGGACCGTGAGGTTGTCGGCGAGCATGAAGTGCTGGTGGACCATGCCGATGCCGCGGACGATGGCGTCGGCCGGCGACGAGAAGGCGACCTGCTCGCCGTTGACGGCGATGGTGCCCTCGTCCGGCTTCTGCATGCCGTAGAGGATCTTCATCAGCGTCGACTTGCCGGCGCCGTTCTCGCCGACGAGGGCGTGGACGGTGCCCTTGCGGACGCTGAGGTGGATGTCGTGGTTGGCCACGACGCCGGGGAAGCGCTTGGTGATCCCGGCGAGTTCGACGGCGGTCACCGATTCGTTGACCGCCGCTCCGGCCGGAGGGCTGCTGGACGCGTTGATAACGCACTCTCCTGGGGACGGGGGTCGTCTACGCGCGTAGCGCCCCTACGGCAAACAAAGGGGCCGGCGCCCCCGCGACAACGGGGCACGAGGAGCAGCCTCCCCGCACCCCGTTGAGCGGACGCGACCCCCGGGGTCACTGCCTGCTCGAGGCAGTAAGTCGTCAGCTGCTCTTGACCTTGATCTCGCCGCTGATGATCTTCTCCTTGGCCGTCTTGATGGCTTCCTGAAGCTCGGCGTCGTCCGCGAACTTCGGGTTGGAGTCCGAGAGGCTCACCTCGCCGGTCTTCAGATCGCCACGAACGATACCGGTCTCGGGCTTGCCGTCCTCGACCGACTTCGCAAGGTTGTACACCGCCTTGGCGACGTCCTTCATCGCCGAGGTCAGGATGAAGTCCTTGTACTTGGCGAGGGCGGCCTGCTCGTACTGGTCGGAGTCGACGCCGATCGCCCACACCTTCTTGGCGGCGGCGGCCTCGATCACGCCCTGGCCGGACAGACCGGCGGCCGCGTAGACCACGTCGGCCTTCTTCTCGATCTGGCCCTCGGCGGCCGTCTTGCCCTTGTCGGGGCTGGCGAAGCCGCCCTCCTCGGCGGTCTGCGTCAGGTACTGGGAGAGCACCTTGACCTTCGGGTCGGTGTCCTTGACGCCCTGCGCGAAGCCCGCCTGGAACTTGTGGATCAGCGGGATGTCCACACCGCCGACGAAGCCGACGACCTTCGACTTGGTGCTCCTGGCGGCGGCGACGCCGGCCAGGTAGGAGGCCTGCTCCTCGTTGAAGACCAGGTCGGCGACGTTCTTGGTGTTGATCGTGGCGTCGTCGACGATGCCGAAGGTGGTGTCCGGGAACTTCTCCGCGGCACCCTTGACGGCCGAGGCGTACGCGTAGCCGACGCCGATGACCGGGTTGTGGCCCTGCTTCGCCAGCGAGACCAGACGCTGCTCCTTGTCGGCGTCGGTCTCGCCCTCGGTGGGCTCCACGTCGGCCGTCTCGTAGCCGAAGTCCTTCTGCGCCTTCTCCAGACCCGCGTACGCGGCGTCGTTGAAGGACTGGTCGCCCTTGCCACCGACGTCGTACGCGATGGCGAGGCCCTTGTTCCCCTTCGAGTCCGACGACCCGGCAGAGGTCGAGGTGCTGCCGCAGGCGGAGAGTGCGAGGGCCAGGGAAGCGGTCGCTGCGCCTGCGACCGTGATCCGGGAAATCCGGCGCATGTGTGGGTGCTCCTGTCGTACAAGCGCCGGGGGTCGGTTCAGCTTCGGCGCTGGCTTCGCCGCAGATTAACGCGCGTAGACCTGCCTGAAAACCCCTTCTGTCCACCTTGTTATGCGCCCGTGCCCAAGCCATGCCCGCACCCTGGCCCGGGCGTTGCCGACCGCGAACGAGGGGTGGCGCTGGGTGATCCGGCCCCGGGGAACGCCGAAGAGGGCGGGCACCCCGGGGTGCCCGCCCTCTGTGGCTGTCGCAGACCGGTACCGCTACTCGGTCTTGACCTTGATGGAGCCGTCGATGATGCCCTTCTTGGCCTTGTCCACGGCGTCCTTGAGCCCCGCGACCTTGCCGAACTCCGGGTTCGCCTCGGAGACTCCGACGCCGTTGACCTTCAGGTCGAAGGTCTGGGTGCCGGACAGCGGCTTGCCGCTGTCGACGGACTTGGCCAGCGCGTAGACGGCGCCGCCGACGTCCTTGAGGGCGGAGGTGAGGATGTACTGCTTGTACGCGGCGAGGGGGGCCTGCTTGTACTGGTCGGAGTCGACGCCGATCGCCCAGACCTTGGCCTTGGCGGCGGCCTCGATCACGCCCTGACCGGAGAGACCGGCCGCCTGGTAGACGACGTCGGCCTTCTTCTCGATCTGGCCCTCGGCGGCGGCCTTGCCCTTGTCGGGGCTGGCGAAGCCGCCCTCCTCGGCCGTCTGCGTCAGGTACTGCGACAGGACCTTCACCTTGGGGTTGGTGTCCTGGACGCCCTGCTTGAAGCCGGCCTCGAACTTGTGGATCAGCGGGATGTCCACACCGCCCACGAATCCGACGGTGTTCGACTTGGTGACCTTGGCGGCAGCGACACCGGCGAGGTAGGAGGCCTGCTCCTCGGCGAAGACGAGGGAGGCGACGTTCTTGCCCTCGACCACGGAGTCGACGATGCCGAAGGTGGTCTTCGGGTACTTGGCGGCCACGGCCTTCATCGCCGGGCCGTAGGCGTAGCCGACGCCGATGACCGGGTTGTAGCCCTGCTTGGCCAGCGAGACCAGCCGCTGTTCCTTGTCGGCGTCGGTCTCGCCCTCGGTGGGCTCGATGTCGGCCGTCTTGTAGCCGTACTCGGCCTTGGCCTTCGTCAGGCCGGCGTAGGCGGCGTCGTTGAAGGACTGGTCGCCCTTGCCGCCGACGTCGTAGGCGATGGCGAGACCCTTGTCGTCCTTCGTGTCGCTGCTGCCGCTCTCACTGCTGGTGCTGCCGCAGGCCGTGGCGACGAGCCCGAGCGACGCGACCCCCACCGCGACGCGGGTCAATCTGGAAATCCGACGCATCTTGAAGTTCCCCATTCTCCAAAGCCCCGCAGCGGGTGCTCGGTTCGGCGCACATTAACGCGCGTAGACCCTCCTGGGAACTGGTCTCTGCGGGGCCGTTATGCATTTGGCGGTGGCCGGTTACGCCCTTGTCACCTTCTCGGCCCGGCCGACGGCGTCGGCCGGGCCGGTCCTGGCCGGTCCTAACGGAGACCGTTGACCAGGGCCGCCGCCGTGAAGAGTTCCACGCCGACCGTGATCGCGGACTCGTCGACGTCGAAGTCGCCCTGGTGGAGGTCGCGTACGTGGCGCTCGCCGGGGACGCGGACGCCCAGTCGGGCCATGGCGCCGGGGACGTGCTCCAGGTACCAGGAGAAGTCCTCGCCGCCGAGGCTCTGCTCGGTGCCCAGGACGGAGTCGACGCCGCGACGGGCGATCATGGCGTCGCGCAGCAGTTCGGTCACGCCGGGCTCGTTGACGACGGGCGGCACGCCGCGTACGTAGTTGATCTCCGACTTGGCGCGGTACAGATTGGCGATCTCGTCGATCGCCGCGACCACCACGTCGGGGGCCTGCCGCCAGGCCTCGATGTCGAGGCACCGCACCGTGCCGGAGAGCTCGGCGTGCTGCGGGATCACGTTCGGCGCGTGTCCCGACTCGACGCGGCCCCAGGTGATGGCGAGCCCGCTGCGGCTGTCGAAGCGCCGGCCGACCAGGGCGGGTACGTCGGTGACGACGCGGGCGGCCGCGGTGACCAGGTCGGTGGTGAGGTGGGGGCGTGCGGTGTGGCCGCCCGGGCCGTCGAGGGAGATCTCCAGCCGGTCGCAGGCGGAGGTGATGGGACCCTCGCGGAGTCCGATCTTCCCCGCGTCCACCCGGGGGTCGCAGTGCACGGCGATGATCGCGCCGACCCCCTCCAGCGCCCCGCACTTGATGACGTCGGCGGCGCCGCCGGGCAGCACCTCCTCGGCGGGCTGGAAGATCAGCCGGACGGGGCGGGGCAGCAGGCCCTGCTTGTGCAGATCGGCGAGGACCAGGCCGGCGCCGAGGACGGCGGTGGTGTGCACGTCGTGGCCGCAGGCGTGGGCGCGGTCGGGCACGGTCGAGCGGTAGGGGCAATCGGCCTTGGTGTCCGGGATGGGCAGGCCGTCGATGTCGGCCCGCAGGGCGAGCATGCTGGGGCCTCCGTCCCACTGCTCGCCCGCTACGCCGATGTCACAGACGAGTCCGGTTCCTACGGTGAGTACGCGCGGCTTGAGGCCGGCCCGCTCGAGCCGCTCCTTGATCGCGGCCGTCGTGCGGAACTCCTGGTTGCCCAGCTCCGGGTGCATGTGCATGTCGCGCCGGAACGCGATGAGCTCTGCGCGCAGGGCGTCGGGCAGTGCGCCGGGAAGTACGGCTTCGCCGGGAAGATCGACCTCGGACTCCAGTGACATCAATTGCTTCACCCTCTGAAGGGTAGGGCGCCAGGGCGGTCGGCTGACCCTCGATCAACAAAACTTCAACCCGTTAGGGGAAGAAAATATGACCGCCGGACGTATAGCTATCAAGTGAGATGGGTAAACTCGCTCGCCTTTTGGGCCGAGCCGGTCACCACACCTCGCGGAGTGTGATATCGGCCACACCTCCATCACGACTCCGGTACCCATCCATCCTCTCCACGGATACCACGCCCCGCGCGGGGAACACTGCCTTGTTCATCTGCCGGACGTACACCGCCGAGTAGTGTGCGCCCCGTGCGCGCCGACAGCCCCGAGTTCCTCACCGCCACCCAGGCCTCGTACGACGCCATCGCGGAGGCCTATGCCGCCGGGTTCCCCGACAGCCTGGCCGGGAGACCGCTGGAGCGGGCGCTGCTCACGGCCTTCGTGGACCTGGTCCGGACGCCCGGGGCGCCCGGGGCGGCCGTGCGGCCCCCGGTCGCGGACATCGGCAGCGGCCCCGGGTACGTCGCGGCGCGACTGCACGGCCTCGGGCTGCCGGTGTTCGGCATCGACGTCTCGCCCCGCATGGTGGCCCTGGCCCGCCGGGCGCACCCGGGGCTGAGGTTCCACGTCGGTTCGATGACGGCCCTGGACCTGCCGGACGAGACGCTCGGCGGCATCGTCGCGCTCTACTCGATCATCCATGTGCCGGACGATCATCTGCCGACGGTCTTCGCCGAGTTCCACCGCGTGCTCCAGCCGGGCGCACCACTCCTGCTCGGCTTCCAGTCCGGCGACGAGGACGGACATCTCCGCCTCACCGAACGCTTCGGCAGCCCGATCTCACTCGACTTCTACTGGCGCACCCCGGAGTCGGTCGCCACCGCCCTCACGAAGGCAGGCCTCCACGTCCACGCCCGTGTACTGCGCGAGCCGGAGGGCGAGGAGAAACTCCCCCGCGCGTTCCTGCTGGCCTACCGGCCGGGGCCTGCCGGGGGGTGAGCCGGTCGGGGTCGAGGGCCCTCCGGGGTGTCAGCCGGCGGCTATCGCGCCGGTGGCGTCCGCCGGGCCGGTCATGGTGGGTCTGGCCGTCGGAGGGGGGATGCTGGGCGGGGCGGTCGTGGTGGCCGGGCCCGGGACGGTGCCCGGGCCGGTGGGATTCTCCGAGGACCCCGGGGACAGGCGGTGCACGTCGCGGGCCGCTCCCGTCACGCCCGACAGGAAGCCCTGGGCCCGGGGGGAGGCGTGTTCGGTCAGCCAGGCGGGGTCGATGTCGCAGACCGCCACGCGGACCTCGGTGCCGGAGAGGGCCAGGGGGAGGGTGTGGACGACCGTGGAGGGGAAGCTGAGGATCGTGCGGCCGATGGGGCCGCGGCGGGCGATCAGTTCCAGGGGGAGTTCGGGGCGGACGATCTCCAGGCCCGTCTCGACCGCGAGGCGGCGGAGCTTGGTCGGGCTCTCGCGGCGGTGGGCGAAGTAGCGGGTGGCGCCGTGGGCGGCGGCCAGGGCACGGACGGCCTCCAGGTAGCGGTCGTCGTCGACGACCCCCGTCTCCACCAGGGACGTGCCCACCATGTCGGCGCCCTTGGTGATGCGGGGCGGGCCGAACCGGGCCCGGGTCCAGGCGAAGTCGTTGGCGCTGATCGTGACGCCCTCGGGGGTCTCCTCCATCGGCATGGAGGAGAAGATCTCCACCCGGCGCCTGCCCCCGGGCGTGAGGCGGCGGCGCGCCGAGGAGGACACCGGCGCGAAGATCAGGTCGCGGGGGCCGGGACGGCCGCCCTTGCGGTGCCAGCGCACCAGTCGCTCGCCCCGGGCCAGCTGCCCGACGAACTCCATCGTCGCCGTGCCGTCGTCGACGACGACCAGGTCACGGGCGCGGGTGATGGTCAGGAGGAGCTGAACGTAGCGGGAGAAGGGGTCCCCCAGGACGATCCGGCGGGCCTTGCGGAGTACGCCCGTGAGGCCGGCGATGGTCTGGAAGGGCGCCAGCGGACCGCCGCGCGCCTCCTCCCAGCGGACCTCGTGCCCCTCGTCACGGGCCAGGTCGGACATCCGCCGCAGCTGGCCGCGTGTCATCGGGTCGACGGGCGACAGCACCACGAGGGTGAGCCCCACGCCGGGCGCATGCGCGTGCGCCCACTCCAGCACGTTCAGCAGCTGTACCGGACTCTCGACGAACGCGAGAGTGTGGGGGCCGGCGTTCCCGGCGCGGGGGCTCATCGACGTACGACCGTCCCGTCGTAAGGGGTGTTGTGGGGGTGGTGCGCTCAGACGCCGACCGGCTCGCCCGCCGCGTCGGCGATCTCCGCCTCGGCGACCACACCGCTGACGCGGCGCAGCTTCTTCATCGGGCCGAGCTCGGACTCGTAGACCTTCTTCACGCCGTCACCGAGGGAGGCCTCGATGGTGCGGATGTCGCGGACGAGGCGCGTGAGGCCCTGCGGCTCCACGGAGGCGGCCTGGTCCGAGCCCCACATGGCGCGGTCGAGGGTGATGTGACGCTCGACGAAGGTGGCGCCCAGGGCGACGGCGGCGAGGGTGGTCTGCAGGCCGGTCTCGTGGCCGGAGTAGCCGATCGGGACGTTCGGGAACTCGCCCTGCAGGGTGTTGATGACCCGCAGGTTGAGCTCCTCGGCCTTCGCCGGGTAGGTCGAGGTGGCGTGGCACAGGAGGATGTTCTCGCTGCCCAGGACCTCGACCGCGTGGCGGATCTGCTTCGGGGTGGACATGCCCGTGGAGAGGATGACCGTACGGCCGGTGGCGCGCAGGGCGCGCAGCAGCTCGTCGTCGGTCAGGGAGGCCGAGGCGACCTTGTGGGCGGGAACGTCGAACTTCTCCAGGAAGGCGACGGCCTCGGTGTCCCACGGGGAGGCGAACCAGTCGATGCCGCGCTTCTTGCAGTAGGCGTCGATCTGGCCGTACTCGTCCTCGCCGAACTCGACGCGGTGGCGGTAGTCGATGTAGGTCATCCGGCCCCAGGGGGTGTCGCGCTCGATGTCCCACTGGTCGCGCGGGGTGCAGATCTCCGGCGTGCGCTTCTGGAACTTGACCGCGTCGCAGCCGGCCTCGGCGGCGGCGTCGATCAGCTTGAACGCGTTCTCGATGTCGCCGTTGTGGTTGATGCCGATCTCGCCGGTGACGTAGACGGGGCGGCCCGGGCCGGCCTCGCGGGTACCGAACTTGCGGATGCGGGAGTTGTTGCTCATGGCGCAGATGTCCTTACTTGGTGAGGGAATCGAGAGAGGGGCCGAGGATCCAGCTGGCGATCTCTCGGATCGCGCCGTCGCCACCGGGGACGGTGGTGACCGCGCGTGCGGCGCCGCGCACGACGTCGTGGGCGCTCGCGACCGCCACGGGCCAGCCCGCGAGGGCGAAGCACGGGAGGTCATTGACGTCGTTGCCGACGTAGAGCACGCGCTCCGGCGCGATGCCCTGCTCCTCGCACCACTGCTTCAGTGCGAGGTCCTTGCGGTCGATGCCGTGCAGCACCGGGAGCTTGAGCTTCCGGGCCCGGGCGGCGACCACAGGGTTCTGTTCCGTGGACAGGATCAGCATCTTCAGGCCGCTCCTGCGGAGGGCCGCGATGCCGAGTCCGTCTCCGCGGTGCACGGAGACGAACTCCCGTCCGTCGGAGTCGACGAGCACCCGGTCGTCGGTCTGGGTGCCGTCGAAGTCGAGGACGACCGCGTCGATGTCGTCGGCGGTCGGGAGCGCGCCGGGCCGGTCCGCGTCGAAGAGCGGGGCGAGGGCCCGGGCGCGGGCGAGGTCGTGCGGGTCGTCGATCTCCAGCACGCGCGCGGGGTCGGTGCGCACCAGTTCGGTGCGGCCGAAGAAGCGGTGCTGGTGCTTGCGGAAGCCGACCGCCTCCATGCCGTAGGCGGCGCCGGTCTCCAGCAGGTCCTGGGGGCGGTCCTGGCGGCGCGGGCGGAAGGACTTGTCGTGGTTGACGCCGTAGCCGCCGCCGGTGGCCGCGTCGGCCTCCGCGACGGTGCCGGCCGCGACAGCGTCCTGGGAGTCCTCGGCGTCGCGCCAGACGAAGCCGTGGAACGGTGCCACGGTGAGCGCCGTGTCGGCGCCGTTCTCGACGATGGCCTCGGCGACCCCGTCGACGTCCTCGCGGGTGATGAACGGGCTGGTGCACTGCACCAGCAGCACCACGTCCACGACCGCGCCGTGCAGGGCCTCGTGGGCGTCCACGGCGTGCAGGACGGCGGCCTCGGAGGTGGCCGTGTCACCGGCGATGGCGGCGGGCCGCAGCACGACCTCGGCGCCCGCCTCGCGGGCGGCGGCCGCGATGGCCTGGTCGTCGGTGGAGACCACGACGTCCGTCACGAGGCGGGCGGCGCGGCACTCGCGCACCGCACGCGCCACCAGCGGGACGCCGCCGACGGGAAGGAGGTTCTTCGCGGGCACGCCCTTGGAGCCGCCGCGCGCGGGGATCACCGCGAGCACACGGCGCACCGAGGCGCCTCGGCCCGCTTCCGGTTGTGACATGGGGACTACTCCTTGAGCTCCGTGGGCGGGGGATTCGGGGCGGCTCACAGCTCGCCCATCCGCCGGATGACGGGCGCCACGCGCTGCACGCCGTGCCGGTAGGCGCCGCGCGCCGCCCGGCGCACGACCTGCCGGACCGCTCCGGGCTCCTTGTCGGCGGCGGGCGCACCGGGCAGCGGGGTGCCGTCCGGGCCGAGGTGGTGGCGGGCGAGGATCCCGGGCAGATAGCCGGGCGCGGTGACGGGTGTGTAGTACGGGGCCAGCGGGGGCAGGCCGCCGGGCCGGCCGAGCAGCTTGGCGATGCGCTCGCGGGCCGCGTCGAAGGCGGCGTCGTAGGAGCCGTCCGCTGCGACGCCCTGCCGGGCGACCCACTCCTCGTCGGGCGTGGGCCGGTGTCCGGCGTCCAGCTGGTCCCAGGAGGCGAGGCAGCCGGAGCCCACGAAGTGGTGGTTGCCGAGCGACTCGCGGATGCCGAGGTCGGTCAGGACGACGGTCGGGACGCGGCGGTGCAGCGACTCCAGGGCGGCCGTGGAGCTGACCGTCACCAGCAGGTCGGTGCGGTCGAGGACCTCGCCCATGTTTCCGTAGACCAGGCGGAAGTTGTCCGGCGGATCGAGGCGCTGCACCAGCTTCTGGTACGGCAGCTCCTCGATGTGGGTGGTGTGCTCGCCCGGCTTGGAGCGCAGCTTCAGCAGCACCTCGCGCTCGGGGTGCCTGCGGGCGTGCTGCACCAGCCGGTTCAGCAGGTACGTACGGTCCTTGCGGCTGTCCGGGACGGAAGGCTGGGCGGCGAAGACGACCGTGTAGGGGTCGTGTTCACCTTCGTAGGCCGCACCGCCGAGGAAGGGCAGGGCCACCTCGGTCACAGCGGAGGCGTCGGCGCCGACCCCTTCGTAGACGGCCCGGAAGCGGTCCGCGTCCTGTCGGGAGTTGGCGAGGACCAGGTCCGCGCCGTGCCGCAGCAGCAGGCCGTCGGCGAGCTTCTCGTAGACGACACCGACGTAGCCGGTGACGACGACGGGCCGCGTGGTGCGGTCCTGCCAGACGCGCGTCAGGCCGTGCAGCATCGCCTGTACACCGCCGCCGACGAGGGCCAGGACCAGGAGGTCGTACGACTCCTCCTCCATGGCGCGCAGGAACTCGACGGCGGTGACCTCCCGCAGCGAGTCGGCGCTGACGCCCACTTCCTCCAGCTGGCGCGGGGTGGGCGTCGCCCGGCCGCGCAGCAGGTAGCCGTCGAGGACGGGGCGGACTTGCGCGCCCTCGCGCGGTCCGGCTTCCATGGACGGGCCCGGGGCGATGCGGTCCGCGGTCAGCGCACCCCATTTCCATCGGGTGTCTGAGTCCGCGAGGACGGCGATTCGCGGGCGCTTCGGTGTACTTGCTGGCACGTCGATGACGCTAGGAAGCGAATCCGAGGTACGGCGGAACCGCGACTCAACGAAAAGTTAACAACACCCCACCGAGAGCCGAACTGGCCCGCTGGAAGGCCGGAAGTACACGTGGTGCACCGTTCTGACACATTGAGTTCACCCGGTGTACGTTCATCGGAAAGTTGCGCTGCCGGGCGGGCTCCTAACGTTTTGCAGGTGCCTAAGCTTTCCGTGATCGTGCCGTTCTACAACGTGCAGCAATATGCCCCGGACACCCTCAGAAGCCTTCGGCTGAACGCCGACCGTGATTTCGAGTTCATCCTGGTCGACGACCATTCGAAGGATGAAACCCCGGCCATTCTCGAGCGAGCGGCCGAGGACCTCTCGGATGTCGCCCAGGTGCGCTACATCCGCCATGAGGAGAACGGCGGGCTCGCCACCGCCCGGAACACCGGCCTGGACGCGGCCCAGGGCGAGTACCTGACGTTCCTGGACGGCGACGACTGGCTGGCCCCCGGCTACTTCACCGAACTGGTGTCCGCCATGGACGAGTTGGGATGCGACTTCGTGCGCACCGACCATGTGCAGGCCACCGCGCGCGCCCGTTCCGTCAGCCGGGTGCCCGTCGGCCGCCGCTGGGAGGTGTTCAGCCCGCGGGACGCCATCCTGCCCGCCCACCGCTCGACGTCGGTGGACTACGCCTACGCCTGGGCCGGCGCCTACCACCGCCGCCTCCTCGACCAGGGCGTGCTCCACTTCACCCATGGTCTGCGCACGGCCGAGGACCGGCCGTGGATCTGGAAGCTGCACCGGGAGGCGGAGTCGTTCGCCGTGGTGAGCCTGCTGGGCGTGTTCTACCGGCGCGGGGTGGCCTCGTCGCTGACCCAGATCGGCGATGTCCGCCAGCTCGACTTCATCCGGGCCTTCGACCAGGTGATCGAGGAGACCGCCGCGGACCGAGAGGCCGACCGGCTGCTGCCCAAGGCGGTGCGGACCTACTGCGCGATCATCGCCCACCACCTCTCCAACGAAGACAGGTTCGAACCGGCCGTGGCGAGGCAGCTGCGGTCGATGAGCGCGGCGGCCATCAAGCGCATGCCGCAGGACGCGCTCGGTGACGCACTGGAGGCGATGGACATGGACCGCTCGTCCAGGCTGCGGCGCCTGCGGCGCAGGGCCACCACCACGGAGGCGGCCGCCTGATGCCCGGGACCACTCAGATCTTCTGCGCCTCGACGCTGTACGGCGTCGCCACCCTGGCCGCCGCGATCGACTCGGACCTCTTCGAGGAGCCGGACCGCCGGGTGCTGCTGGTGTTCAACAACTCCGCGACCCCGGAGACCACCCCGGCGCTCGACGAGATGCCGGGCTTCGCTCCGCTGCGCGAGCACTTCGACGAGGTGCTGTCCTGGAACGAGGCGATCCGCCCCTTCCACCCCGGGGCCTGGACGCCGCGCACCGACGACATCCCCCTGTTCGAGCGGTATCTGCGGATGCTGTGGGGCCTCGGCGACGACCGCGTGAGCCTGGTACTGGAGTCCATCCAGGTCGCGCCCGCCCTCACGGTGGCCCAGCTGTTCACCGACGCCCCCATCGACGTCTACGCCGACGGGCTGATGAGCTACGGCCCCACGCGCAACAAGCTCGACCCGCTGGTCGGCACGCGGGTGCGGCGGCTGCTGCACCTCGACCTGGTGCCGGGGCTCACGCCGATGCTGCTGACCGAGTTCGAGGTGCCGGCGCACCTGGTGCCCTCACCCGCGTTCCTGAAGGTGCTGGGCGAGGTCACCGAGACCGTCCCCGAGCTGCCCGACGTACCCGGCGACGCGGCACTGCTGCTCGGCCAGTACCTGTCGGCGCTGAACATCCTCTCCCCGGAGGAAGAGGAAGACCTGCATGTGCGGATGATGCGGGGCGCGGTCGCCCAGGGGCACCGCACGGTCGTCTTCAAGCCGCACCCGACCGCGCCGGCCCGCTACAGCCGCGCCCTGGAGACCGAGGCCGAGAAGCTCGGCGTCGACCTCACCGTGCTGGACACGCCCGTGCTCGCCGAGGTGCTGTTCGACCGGGCCCGGCCCGCACTGGTCGTCGGCTGCTTCTCGACGGCGCTGTTCACGGCCTCGGCGCTCTACGACCTGCCGGTCGCGCGCATCGGCACCGAGCTGCTGCTGGAGCGGCTGACGCCCTACCAGAACAGCAACCGGATCCCCACCACCCTGGCGGACGCGCTGCTGCCCGACCTGGACGGCGGGCAGGACGGCGACATCCTGTCGGCCGAACGGCTGTCCGGTCTGGTCACCGCCGTCGGGTTCACCATGCAGCCGCAGATCTACCCGGAACTGCGCCCGCAGGCGGAGCGGTTCCTCGCCCGGTATCTCGGTCCGCGCACCCGGCGCTACTTCAAGAAGCGCCGTCTCACCTCGCTCGGCCTGCCCGGCGGTATTCCGCAGCGGCTGGCATTCCTGCCGCGCAATTCCACGGCACGCCGGGTGGTCCGGCGGGCCAGGGCGCTGCGCAAGGCGGTACGCCGCTGAAAACGTATGCCGAGCACCGCAAAGGCGTCGGTCCCCCGTGGAGGCGGACCGGCGCCTCCGCGTTTTCGGCTGCGCGCGACCGACGATTCAGCTACCCGCGACCGACATCCAGATGAATCCATGGAAACAGGAAGGCGAAGCCTGTTTCCGTCGAACGTTTAAGCGTCAATTCCCGTCCTAGGGTGACAGGCGGCGCCCTGCCCGCCCACAGGCGGCTCAGGTGAAGGACATACGAGCTACAGAGGTTTCCAGCGTGACCGAGACGGTCGTCAGCACCCGCAAGCCCCGGCCCGAAGTCAGCGTGCTGGTCGAACCACCGGGAGCCACGACCGCCCCACGGCGCAAGAAGGGCTCCGGCGGCCGGCTGCGCGCCCTGGACGGTCTGCGGCTGGTGGCCGCGCTGATGGTGGCGGCGTACCACTACGGCGGCCGCGACGGTGAGGTCGGCGAGGCCTGGGGCAGCTCGCCCAAGGTCCAGTTCCCCACCCTGCACGAGTTCTTCGCCTACGGCTGCCTCGGCGTCCAGGTGTTCTTCGTGATCAGCGGGTTCGTGATCTGCATGAGCGGCTGGGGCCGTCCCCTGAAGTCGTTCTTCGCCTCCCGCGCCTCCCGGCTGCTGCCCGCCTACTGGGTGGCGGTCGCGATAGTGACCCTGGTCTTCGCGCTGCCGGTGGTGGCCTACAAGGCGGTGTCGCCGAGCGACGCCCTGGTCAACCTGACCATGCTGCAGATGCCGCTGGGCGTGGACCGGGTGCTCGGGGTGTGCTGGACGCTGTGGGCGGAGGTCCGCTTCTACGCCCTGTTCGCGCTGTGCGTGGTGCTCCCGGGGGCGAGCCGCCGCCGGGTGATCATGTTCTGCGCGGGCTGGATGCTGGCGGCGGTGATCGCGGACAACGCGAACATGCCGCTGCTCGACATCGTCCTGATGCCCGAGTACGCCCCGTACTTCATCGGCGGTGTCGGCCTCTACCTCGTCCACCTCGACCGGCGGGACGCCTACGCGTGGGGCATCGTCGCCGTCAGCTGGCTGATCGGGCAGCACTACGCGGTGCGGAGCCTGTGGCACGCGGCCGGTGAGGACGGCTTCTCCTACCGCTCCTCGACCGGCATCGTCCTCGTCGTGACCTTCGGCTTCCTTGCGGTCGCGGCGATCGCCCTGGGCTGGCTGCGCTGGGCCAACTGGGGGTGGCTGACGGTGGCGGGCGCGCTGACCTATCCGTTCTACCTCGTCCACGAACACCTCGGCTGGGTGGTGATCCACGCCCTGCACCGCGGGCTGGGCCTGCCATCCGGGGCGACATTCGCCCTGACCGCGGCCTCAATGCTGCTGCTCGCGTGGCTGCTGAACCAGTATGTGGAGAAGCCCCTGACGCCACGGTTGCGGGCAGTACTGGCGAAGGATCGCTGAGCTGTTCACGGGACGTTCAACCGTCCGTCGGTTCGGGCAACGCTCAGAGAGAAGGCTCGTCTCATGACCAACGCACAAGCGACCGACAAGCACCCCGGCGAACTCACGGATGTTCCGGGCTGGTTCCCCCCGCTGGACCAGATGCTGTTCACCTGGTTCCTGGAGGGGCAGCAGAAGCAGGGCATAAAGGGTGACCTGCTGGAACTCGGCGTCTACATGGGCAAGAGCGCGATCCTGCTCGGCCAACACCTCCAGAACGGCGAGAAGTTCACGGTCTGCGACCTGTTCGAGGGCGACGCCCCCGACGGGGCCAACCAGGCGGAGTCGGCGAAGTCCTACGCCTCGCTGACCCGGCAGACCTTCGAGCGGAACTATCTCTCCTTCCACGACGACCTGCCCACGGTGATCGCGGCCCCCAGCTCCGTGGTGCCCGAGAAGGTGGCCCCGGCGAGCTGCCGATTCATCCACGTCGACGCCTCGCACCTGTACGAGCATGTGCACGGCGACATCGGCGCGGCCCACGACATCCTGGTGCCCGAGGGCATCGTGGTCCTCGACGACTTCCGCTCCGAGCACACCCCGGGTGTCTCGGTCGCCGCCTGGGAGGCCGTCCTCAACCGCGGTCTGCGCCCGATCTGCCTCAGCACGCAGAAGCTGTACGGCACCTGGGGCGATCCCGAGCCGCTCCAGGAGGAACTGCTCGACATGCTGCGCCAGCGTTCGGACGTCGGGCTGAGCGTGCAGTCGGCGGCCGGGCACCGGCTGGTCCGCGCCCGGTCCCGGGGCATGAAGCCGCCGCCGTTCCCGGCCTCCCGGCACTATGTGGCACCGCCGGCGGCACCGAAGGCCCCCGCCGAGGTGACCGAGTCCCGTGCGGCGCGACCGGCCCGGCCCGCCCCGTCCCGGGCCCGTCGACTCGCCAAGGACCTGCTGCCGCCCCTGGTCACCCGGGCCGTACGGCGGGCACGCGCGAACCGCTCCTGACGCCGGGTGTCATGAGACCCCGTAGCGCGCCCCGATCCCCTCGATCACGAGGGCGAGTCCCTCCTCGAAGTGCTGTTCGTAGTCCTCGAAGATCTCCGCGCCCGCCTGGGCCGACAAGGGAAAGTCGGCCATCAGGCGGGCGCGTTCGTTCACGTCGTAGCCCTCGCGGCGCTCGTCCGGCAGGGGCTGTACGCCCTGTTCCTCGGTGACGAAGCCGAGCGTGTACATGTACGCCGTGGTGAGCGCGCGGACCGCCTGGGCGAGGGTGAAGCCGGCGGCCGTGAACAGGCGCAGGTTCTCCTCCATCTGCCCGGCGTGCTCGATGCCGGTGAAGCGTGAGCCGCTGAACACCTTCGCGCCGTCCCGGTAGCCGAGCAGAGCCGCGCGCAGTCCCCGGTTGGCCTTCAGCAGCCGGTCCCGCCAGGTGTCGGCAGGGTCGAGCGAGGCCCCGGCGACCATCCGGCGGTACATCTCCGTCGCCATCTCGTCGAGCAGCGCCTGCTTGTCCTTGAAGTGCCAGTAGAGGGCGGGCGCCTTCACATCCAGCTCCCGGGCGATGGCCCGCAGGGTCAGGCCGTCCAGGCCCACCTCGTTCAGCAGCCGCAGGGCGGTGTCCGCGACCCGCCGCCGGTCCAGGGGCTCACGTCGTTCGGTACTCACGCTTGACAACTTAACACCGTTAAGGCGATTCTCGTGAAGCACTTAACAGCGTTAAGGAGAGGGTGGATCATGGACACGGACGTACTGGTGGTGGGCGCGGGCCCGACCGGCCTGGCGCTCGGCATCGACCTCGCGCGGCGCGGTGTGAACGCGCTGGTCGTCGAGCGGTCGGAGGCACTGTTCCCGGGCTCCCGGGGCAAGGGCATCCAGCCGCGCACGATGGAGGTCTTCGACGATCTGGGCGTGCTGGACGCGATCCGCGCGGCGGGCGGCCCCTACCCGGTGGGGATGATCTGGCAGGACGGCAGGCGAGCCGGCGAGCACCGGATGTTCGACCCGACCGAGGCGAGCGAGGACGCGCCGTACACCGAGCCGTGGATGGTGCCGCAGTGGCGCACGCAGGAGATCCTGTACGCGCGGCTGACCGGCCTGGGAGGTGAGGTGGCCTTCGCCCGGGAGCTCGTGGGGCTGACGCAGGACGCGGACGGGGTGCGCGCGGAATTCGCCTCGGGCGAGCCCGTCACCGCCCGGTACGCCGTCGCGGCGGACGGCGGCCGCTCGACGGTGCGCAGACTGCTCGGCATCGGCATGGCGGGCGAGACCCTCGACCCGAACCCGACGCTGGTGGCCGACGTCCGGATCAGCGGCCTGGACCGGGACAACTGGCACATCTTCCCGCCGGGCGGCGAAGGCGAGGGCTACCTCGCGCTCTGCCCGCTGGCCGGCACGGAGGACTTCCAGCTGGTGGCGCAGTTCCCGGACGGGGCGTCCCCGGACCTCTCGCTGGAGGGCATACGGAAGGTCGTCGCCGCCCGCTCGCACCTCGCCCCCGAGAGCGTGACCGAGCTGCGCTGGGCCTCGGACTTCCGCCCCCGGGCGGCCCTGGCGGACCGCTTCCGCTCCGGGCGGGTCTTCCTCGCCGGCGACGCGGCCCATGTGCACTCCCCCGCCGGCGGCCAGGGCCTCAACACCAGCGTCCAGGACGCCTACAACCTGGGCTGGAAGCTGGGCGCGGTGCTGCGCGACGGCACGGACGCGGCCCTGCTCGACTCCTACGAGGAGGAGCGGCGTCCCATCGCCGCCGACATGCTCGGGCTGTCCACCAGCGTGCACCGCGGCGAGACCCGGCGGGGCGAGGCGACCCGTCAGCTGGGCCTCGGCTACCGCACGTCGTCACTCACGCGGGAGACCCGCACCGACCCCGGACCGGTACGGGCCGGCGACCGCGCACCCGACGCTACCGTGGACGGGACCCGCCTCTTCGACGCGTTCCGCGGACCGCACTGGACCCTGCTGGCACTGGGCGGGGCGGCGCGACTTCCCGCCCTCGGCGAGCGGGTGCGGACCGTCCACGGCCCGGCGCACGGGGCGTACGGGGCCGGGCTGTTCCTCGTACGGCCCGACGGATACGTCGGCTGGGCGGGAGACGCGCCGACCGGGGTCGCGGAGTATTGCGCCCGGTTCGACCAGCACGGCTGAGGCCGGGAAGGGTGCCTCGCTACACGCTCGACGCCAGGGACAGCTTCACCGCGAAGCCCAGGAACAGGGCTCCCGCCGCCGACGTCGCGCCCGCGGCGAGCCGCTTGCGGCGGCGGAAGGCGGCGGCCAGCCGGGTGCCGCCGAATATCAGCGCGCTGAGGTAGAGGACGCTGGCCAGCGTGGCGAAGGTGCCGAGGACGACGAAGGAGACGGCCGGGTAGGCGTAGCCCGGGTCGACGAACTGCACGAAGAAGGCGACGAAGAACAGGATCGCCTTGGGGTTGAGGAGGCTGATGACCAGCGCCCTGCGGAAGGGCCGCTCATCGGCGGCGGCCCCGGGCGCGCCCGTGTCCGCGGCCCGCTCGCGGCGGGTCCGCCACAGCCCCCAGGCGGCGCGCAGCATCCCGACCGCCAGCCAGGCCAGATATCCGGCACCGGCGTACTTCACGATCCCGAACAGCACGGCGTTCGCCTGGAGCAGCGAGGCGACCCCGGCCGCCGACAGCGTCATCAGCACCGCGTCCCCGCACCACACCCCGGCCGCGGCCCGATACGCGGTGCGCGCACCGCGCCGCGCGGCGACGGAGATGACGTACAGCGAGTTGGGACCGGGCAGCAGGACGATCAGGACGAGGCCCACAAGGTAGGTGGGCAGATCGATGACACCGAACATGCAAAGGAGTGTCGCACGCGGGTCTGACAACGCCCCTCCCCCGGCTCCCCGGCCATCGGCCGCCGTCAGACGTGAGACGTGAGACGTGAGACGTGAGACGTCAGAAGACATCCGAGGGGACGTACGCCCCCCACACCTCCCGCAGCGCGTCGCACACCTCGCCCACGGTCGCCCGCTCCCGCAGGGCCTCCCGCATCGGATACAGGACGTTGTCCGACCCCCGCGCGGCCTTCTGCAGGGCCGTCAGCGCGGTGTCGACCGCCTGCTGGTCGCGCCCCGCGCGGAGCGCGACCAGGCGTTCGGCCTGCCGGGCCTCGATGGCGGGGTCGACGCGCAGCGGCTCGTAGGGCTCCTCCTCGTCGAGCCGGAAGCGGTTGACGCCGACCACGACCCGCTCACCGGAGTCGGTCTCCCGGGCGATCCGGTAGGCGCTGCGCTCGATCTCGTTCTTCTGGAAGCCGCGCTCGATGGCACCGACCGCGCCGCCGAGCTCCTCGACCCTGGCCATCAGTTCGACAGCCGCGGTCTCGACGTCGTCCGTCATCTTCTCGACGACGTAGGAGCCCGCGAGGGGGTCGACGGTCGCCGTCACGTCTGTCTCGTAGGCGAGGACCTGCTGGGTGCGCAGGGCCAGGCGGGCGCTCTTGTCGGTCGGCAGGGCGATCGCCTCGTCGAAGGAGTTGGTGTGCAGCGACTGGGTGCCGCCGAGGACCGCTCCCAGGCCCTGTACGGCGACCCGGACCAGGTTCACCTCGGGCTGCTGGGCGGTGAGCTGCACCCCGGCCGTCTGGGTGTGGAAGCGCAGCATCAGCGACTTGGGGTTCCTGGCGCCGAACTCCTCCCTCATCACCCGCGCCCAGATCCGGCGCGCGGCACGGAACTTGGCGACCTCCTCCAGGAACGTCGTACGGGCGACGAAGAAGAACGACAGACGCGGCGCGAAGTCGTCGACGTCCATCCCGGCCGCGACCGCCGTACGGACGTACTCCACGCCGTCCGCGAGAGTGAACGCGATCTCCTGCGCGGGCGAGGCGCCCGCCTCGGCCATGTGGTAGCCGGAGATGGAGATCGTGTTCCACCTCGGGATCTCGGCACCGCAGTACCGGAAGATGTCCGCCGTCAGCCGCAGCGACGGTTTCGGCGGGAAGATGTACGTGCCCCGGGCGATGTACTCCTTGAGCACATCGTTCTGGATCGTGCCGGTCAACCGGTCCGCGCCGACGCCCTGCTCCTCGGCGACCAGCTGGTAGAGGAGAAGCAGCAGGGCCGCGGGGGCGTTGATCGTCATCGACGTCGAGACCTGGTCCAGCGGGATGCCGTCGAACAGCACCCGCATGTCGTCGAGGGAGTCGATGGCGACGCCGACCTTGCCGACCTCGCCGTGCGCGAGGGGGGCGTCGGAGTCGTGGCCCATCTGGGTGGGCAGGTCGAAGGCGACCGACAGGCCCGTCGTGCCGTGGGCGATGAGCTGCCGGTAGCGGGCGTTGGACTCCGTCGCCGTGCCGAAGCCCGCGTACTGGCGCATCGTCCAGGGACGGCCCGTGTACATCGACGGGTACACGCCCCGCGTGAAGGGATACGCCCCCGGCTCCCCCAGCTTCTCCGCCGGATCCCAGCCCTCGAGCACCTCCGGTCCGTAGACCGGCTCGATGGGCAGCCCGGACTCCGACTCACGCGCCATGGTGCGATGCCTCCCGCCGAGCAGTGGGTGGTCGGGACCTCGCTCCCCACCATGCCCCCTGGTTCGCGACGGGGCCCGCCGGGGGAACATCTGAGGTGACATCCGGGCACACCGGTGAGACGACAGGGGGCCGCGTGCGTACTACGGGCATGGGGAGAGCGATCGCAGCGGCACTCGCCGCGCTGGCCGCACTGGCCGCGCTGCCCGGCTGCACGGTGCAGCCGCCCGACGGCGACGGAAAGCGCCGCTCGCCGGTGCACATCGAATTACCCGACGGCACCCCGTCCCCGGCGCGCACCCCGACCGGCGGCGATACCCCGACCGGCGGCGGCAGCGGCCCGCGCACCGCCCCCGCCCCGCCCGACGACGACAAGCCGAGCGCGGCGCCCGCCCCGCCCCGCGTGCTGTGGTCGCGCGGTGCCACCGGCCGGGACGTCCGCGAGCTCCAGGCCCGGCTGCGGCAGGTCGCCTGGCTCTTCGAGGGACCGACCGGGACGTACGGCGAGCAGACGGAGCGGGCGGTCAGCGGCTTCCAGGGCAAGCGCGGGCTGCCGCGCACCGGGCGGACCGACACCGTCACCTGGCAGCGGCTGCTGGCGATGACCCGCGAGCCGGGCCGCTGGGACCTGTACCTGATGGGCGGCCAGCCGGCCGACCCGCCGGACCCGCGGTGTACGAGGGGCCGGGTGCTGTGCATCGACAAGACCAGCAGGACACTGCGCTGGATGATCGACGGCCGGACCGTGTCGACGGTGGCGGTCCGCTTCGGTTCGAGCGGCACGCCGACCCGGGAGGGTGTGTTCTCGGTCTACTGGAAGTCCCGCGACCATGTGTCGACGCTCTACGACTCACCCATGCCGTACGCGATGTTCTTCAGCGGCGGCCAGGCCGTGCACTACTCGACGGACTTCTCCGCCCGGGGCTACGCGGGGGCCTCGCACGGCTGCGTCAACGTACGGGACGAGGCGGCGATCGCGGAGCTGTACGGGCAGGTCCGCAACGGCGACAAGGTCGTCGTGTCCTGGTGAGGACGCGGGAGGGAAGTGCGGGAAGTTGGGGCGCGGGCGGGACCGGGGGAACGTGTCCCGCCCGCGCTCAGGTGCACGAGCCGTAGGTACGGGGGGAACCCCGGCTCTGTGCGACGGCCGATGACCAGTCGGCTCACTCATTACTGCGCCAGGGCGGCCGGAAACGTCACACCCTCGGCCAGGAGATTTTCACGGAGTGCGAAACCGCAGGTCGCAGGGGTGCGACAGACTGCCGGGAGTGGCTGCGGTCCGCGTGGTCATCGTCGTCGTTCCGGTTGTGCCGGTTGCGGTCCTGCTCGCGGTCCCCGTCCCGGTCCCGGTCCGTGTTCTTGTTCTGGTGCCTGCCCTGGTCGCCGTCCGAGTCGTCGCCGTCCGCGGAGCGGGTACCGGTCGTGGCCAGGACGCCCTTGCAGTACTTCCACACCCGGGTGCCGCCCGCCGCGTCCCGCAGGGCGCGCCTGCGGTCGGCGTTGAGGCGCTTGCCGTCGCGGAGGTCACGGCAGGCGGAGGTGATCTTCCTACGGCTGTCGCCGGGGCGGTCGCCCCGCTCGCCGGCACCGGGCTTCCGGGCCGCGTCGTCGCGTGCCTCGCCCCGTCCGGAGCCACCGGCGCCGCCCGCGGCGGGGCCGCTCGGGGCGTCGTCCGCGCTGTTGTCCGGGTTGTTGCCCGGGGTGGATCCGCCCTGCACGGCGTCGCTCGGCGAGGGCGACTGCGGCGGGCTCTGGGGAGGAGAGACGGCGGCGGACACCGAGGCGCCGGGGTCGGGCTCGTCGCCGCCGAACGGTGTCAGGACTCCGGTTCCGGCCGCGACCGCGATCCCGCCGACCATGCCGACGGCCAGCACGGCGGCCAGGGCGAGGCGTGCGGGACGCGCCCAGCGAGGCCGCCGGACAGCGCCGGAGCCGCCGCCGCGCGAGGTCCCGATCCGGACCAGTCCGGCGTCCACGACCTCGGCAGCGGCCCGTCCGCCCGTGGCCCCCGGGTCCGCGAGGGTCGCGGCGGCGTCGGCGCGTTGCTCGCGCACCTTGCGGAAAGCGGCCATCGCCGCGGCCTCACCGGGGAGTTCCTCACTGGTCAGCGGGGGTGACGCGGACAGCGCCCCGAGGGTCCTGGCGAGTCGTTCGGCCTGGTCCCGGTCGGCACCGTCGACAGCTTCGAGTGACTCTCCGCTCAGCAAACGCTCCGCCGTTTCGCGGTCCAGCCACCTGTACTGCTCGTCGGCCATCACACATCCTTCTGCGTCCGCGGGACGCTACGCGTCACACCTGCGGACGTCACCGCACCGCCACGCGGTTCTCGCTGGGGCGGCAGGGCGTCGAGCACCCCGGCCGATTCCGGATCGGCCTCCGGGTCGTCGCCGAGCAGCTCGGCGAGCCGCTTCAGACCCCGGTGCGCCGCCGTCCGGACGGCGCCCGGGCGCTTGCCGAGCGTCTGCGCGGCGGACTTCGCGTCGAGCCCCACGACCACCCGCAGCACGACCGCCTCGGCCTGGTCCTGCGGCAGCCGGGCGATCAGGGAGAACGTGCCGTCGGTGGCGAGCGCCTCCATGGCCTCACCGGCGGTGTCGGACTCGGCGGCCCGGCCCGTCAGCTCTGTCTCGTCACCGCCGATCGCGGGCCGGCGCCCGCGCATACGTATGTGATCCAGCGCACGATTTCGGGCGATACGGGCGGCCCAGCCGCGGAACCGGTCCGCGTCGCCGGTGAACCGCTCCAGGTCACGGGCTATCTGCAACCAGGCCTCGGACGTCACGTCCTCGGCGTCGGGATCGCCGACCAGCGTCCGTACGTATCCGAGCAGCCGCGGGTGCACGGCGCGGTACACAGTCCGGAACGCGGTTTCATCTCCGTCCTGTGCCGCACGCACCGCGGCGGTCAGCTCCGCGTCGTCCCCCAGCACCGCGCGCGCCCCTCTTTGCGCCTAAACCGGCGCCGCTCTCGCGGACCGGGTTCTCGCCGTCGTGGTTCCTCAATGCATGGTTGCGGTCCCAGGTCCGCGGTGGTTGCTGTGGTCATCCGTCCTCCGCGGTCTGGCGCGAAAGGCACGTTACGTCCTGAAACCATTCCCCGTCCATGTCCGTCCAGGATGCAACTAAGCCGTGACCCGCCAGGGTGTGACAGAAAACGCAGACATGGCGCTGTAGGAAGTACGGGCCGCCGCGCGGCCCGTGCCGCGCGACGGCCGGGGCCTCTCCTGTGGGGGGTGGCGGCCCTGGCCGTTGCCATGGCGTGTCAATCCGGCCCGAGGCGATGCTCGGCATCCGTGACCAACGCGGCCAGCGTCAGTGAAGGAACTCACCGGACATCCGCTCGTACACCGTTACCCGCCGCCCGCGGACCTGCTCGTCCGCCACCACGGTGAAGTACTTCCTCAGCACGGCGGTCTTCGTCTTGTCCCGCTCCGCCGAGACCGGCCGGGCCACTTCGGGGACATCGGTGACCAGGATGATCCGCCGCTGCGCCGGCATCGCGGTCCGTATGCGGTCCGGGCCGGCCTCCGTGCCCTTCAACGTCCCGGATTCCGCGGGGCTCCTCGCCAGCGCTATGTCCCGCAGGCCGGCGAAGTCTTCGGGCGAGACCAGCGCGGTGGGCTTGAGTTGAAGTCCACTGCCCGCACCGTGACACAGGCTCGCCCCACCCGATTACTGCCTCAAATGCGACGGAATCCACTACGCCATGGCCGAGGCGCGCTCACTCCGTCGGACATACGGCGAACACCCGCGCCGGGAAACCCGAACCGCCCTGGGGCTTGGGCCATGTGGCGATGATCAGGGCGCCTGCCTCGGGGACCTGGTCGAGATGGGCCAGCAGTTCGATCTGCCAGCGGTCGCGTCGCAGGACGTACTCCTCCAGGCTGTAGTCGCCCGCGGAGGCGGCGAGGCCCGGGTCGGTGTCGGACTGTTCGTGGCCGATGGCGGTGACCCCCGCGTCCTCGAACAGATACCGCAGCACCTCGGCCGACCAGCCCGGCGTATGACTGACGCCCGCCTCGTCCCGGTTGGCCAGGGCCACCGGGTCCGGCCAGCGCCGGCTCCACCCGGTGCGCAGGGCGACGAACGAGCCGGACGGGATACGGCCGTTGCGCTCCTCCCATGACCTCACGTCGTCCAGGGTGGGCGTGGCATCGGGGTCGGTCTCCACCCGGGCGGTGATGTCGAGCACCACCAGCGGCAGGATCATCTCCTCGACCGGGATACGGTCCAGCGCGCGGGCCCCGGCCACGAAGTGGGAGGGCGGGTCGACATGCGTGCCCCACTGGCCGACCAGCGTGTAGCGATGGACGGTGAAACCGTCGCCGCGCTCCAGGTCGAAGAGCGTCTCGCGCCACTCGTCCCCGAAGCCCGGGAAATGCGGCTGCCCGGGCCGGAAGGCGTGGGTGAGGTCCGTGAAGACCGCCTTCTCGGTCAGCGCGCGATACGCCGACCACAGCCCGGGCTCAAATGCGTCGTGGGTCACCGGGCGTTCTCCAGGAGGGTGCGCCGGGCGGTGTCACCGCGGGCCGGCTCCACGGAGGCGGGCTTCTCGGTGGCAGGCGCTTCGGAGCCCGGCTCCACGGAATCCGGCCTCCCCGTGCCGGGCTCCCCCCGCTCCCCGTCCCCCGAAACCGAAACCGAAGCCGAAGCCGAAGCCGAGGCCACCGCCACCGCCGCCTTCCGCCGCGTCAGCCCGACCCCCACGAGCACCACGACCATGCCCAGCACCACCCGCACACTGAGGCTCTCGCCCAGGACGACCGCGCCCAGCAGGACGGAGACGACCGGCAGGAGGTAGCCGACCACGGCGGCGTTGGTCGCGCCCTCGTCGTTGATGATGCGGTAGGTGAGGTGGAAGGTGATCGCCGTGCAGAAGACGCTCAGGACGACGGCCGCGGTCACGACGGCCGGACCGACGTCGATCGACTCCAGGCCGCCCACCGGCATCGCGACCGCCGTCAGCCCGCTCGCCGCCACCAGCTGGGCCGCGGAGAGCGAGATGGTGGGGGTGCCCCTGCGGACCAGCGTGCGGCCCATGTACGTGAACGCGACGGCGTAACTGGCGGCCGCGCCGAGGATGGCGAGGGCGCCCCAGCCGGTCGCCCCCGTCGTCTGCCAGGGCGCGAAGATCACGATCGTCCCGGTGAAGCCCAGCAGAAGGCCCGCCAGCCGAACGGGGCGCAGTCCGCGTTCCGAGCCGAGGGCCAGACCGAGGGCGATCGACCAGAGCGGGGTCGTGGCGTTCAGGACACCGGCGAGACCCGATTCGACCGTCTGCTGACCCAGGCTGAACAGCGCGAACGGCAGCGCGTTGCAGAAGAAGGCCGCGACGGCGATGTGCCGCCAGACGGTCATGCCCCGGGGCATCCGATGCCCGGTCGCGTAACAGGCGACGACGAGGACCAGCGCGCCCAGGGCACAGCGGACGAACGTGACCTGGAGCGGGGAGAGCCCGCGCAGCGCCAGCTCGATCCAGAGGAACGTCGATCCCCACAGCAGGGCGAGCACGGCCACCCTCAATCCGCCCCACAGACTCCGCGTACCGCTGTTCACGATGTTTCCTCCGTCCCATGACGCCCGCCCGGCGCGTCCTCGTCCCCGGTCACTACGAAGGTGCCTCAGTCAAGCTTTGAGGACAAGCAAATGGTTCTACCTATTCTGTTAAGCTCAGCTACATGCTTGATGTGAGGCGGCTCCAGGTCCTGCGCGCGGTGGTCACCAGCGGCACGGTCACCGCCGCCGCGGCCCACCTCGGCTACACACCGTCCGCCGTCAGCCAGCAGGTGGCGGCCTTGGAGAAGCAGGCCGGTACGGCGCTGCTGGAGCGGGTCGGCCGAGGGGTGCGCCCCACGGCCGCTGGTCTGCTGCTCACCGAGCACGCGGCCCTGATCAGCTCGGCGGTCGCCCAGGCGGAGTCCGCCCTCGCCGACCTCCGCGCCGGGCGCACCGGCCGGCTGTCGGTCCGTTACTTCGCCACGGCCGGCTCCACCCTGGTGGCGCCCGCCCTGGCCCGGCTGCGCACCGAGCACCCCGGCGTCCGCGTCGACCTCGAACTCACCGACCCGGAGGACCCGTTCCAGGAGGTGATACGGGGCCGGGCCGACCTGGCCGTGGTCGTCCAGACCCGTGACCGTGCGAGCGCCGGCTTCCGGTTCGTCCACCTCCTCGACGACCCGTACGCCGCCGTACTGCCCCTCGGTCATCCGCTCGCCGGCAAGGAGACCGTCGACCTCCACGAGCTGTCCGGTGAGCAGTGGGTGGGCAGCGAGCCTCCCGGCCCCTGCCTCGAACCCGTCATCGACTCCTGCGCGGCGGCCGGCTTCAGCCCCGACTTCGTCATCCAGAGCGAGGACTACGCCACCGCGCAGGGCTTCGTCGCGGCTGGTCTCGGCGTCGGCCTGATGCCGGGGCTGGGGCTGCGCAACCGGCACCCCGGCGTCGTCGTACGCCCGGTCCGCAACCCCGAACCGGTCCGGGTCATCTCGGCGGCCGTACGGGAGACCACCCTCGAACAGCCCGCCCTGCGCGGCCTGCTGGACGCGCTGCGGGACGCGGCCGCCACCGCCGACCCGCCCGGTGGACCCGGGGCGGACTGAGCGCTGCCCATGGGGCGCGGGTCGGCGGCGAGGGCGGGAGAGGCACATGTCAGACGCGGTGGGCGGCGGGGTCGGCGGGCGCGGCGGCCAGGGTCACCACGCTGGCGAAGATCTCCTTGCCGTGCTGCCGGGCGCTGATCCTGACCTGGTCCGGGTCCGCGAGCTGCTCCGCCTCCAGCCAGCAGGGGATGTCCATCTCGGCGTAGCGGACGAAGTCGTTGTCCATGCCGGTGACCGTCACCGTGTCGGGGTGGGCCGTGGCCAACGCCGCCTGTCGGGCGGCCTCCAGCAGCAGCATGCCCGGGGCGTGGTCCACGAGGTGGTCGAAGAGGATGGGGTGGGTCGTGTCCACCCGCAGCTGCCAGCGGTCGGGCCGGTCGGTCGCGGCGAGCACCACGTCCTCGAAGCGGTCGCGGCCGAACGGGGTGAGGCCCGCCGGAGGCGGCAGCGGCACGGCGCGCGCGGTGGCCGCGGCCGCGTCGGCGTACGGGCCGCGCAGCCGGTTGTAGACGGTGCGGTCCTGGATGGTGAAGCGCGAGCGTACCGAGGCCAGCGGGCGGCCGGCGCGCTCGACGTCGACTCTCAGGGATATCGCGGACGCTCGCTCGCGACGGTAGGTCACTTCGTCGCAGGTGATGTGCAGTTCCAGCTCGGCCGGGCCGCCGTCGGCGTACGAGGCCGCCGGGTCGAGCGTCCAGCTGAAGTCCTTCCACAGCAGCTGGTGGCCGAACGGCACGTTGTAGGCGCCGTGGGACAGCAGCGGCAGCGTCTGTCGAACGGTCTCGCTGAGCATCAGCGGGTCGTGCAGACCCAGCCGGTTGACGTAGAACGGGTGGGTGGCGGGCCAGGCGGCCGTGACCGTGAAGGCGTCGGGCGCGGTCCGCCGCCAGTTGCGCAGCAGCACTTCGTCCTGGTTCGTCTTGTGCGTGAAGACGGAAGAAACCGTCTCAAAACGGTTCTCGACGCCGTTCTGGGCAAGGCTGATGGACATGGTGTTCCCCCCTGATGCGGTGACTCGCTTATGGGCACGCGCAGATGAAGCGAAGGCGCTTCCCGGTGACAGGACGGCGCCGACGTGAATAAAATAGAGGTCGTTCTTTTTGTTTGTCTACGGGTTGAGGGAGTCTGCCGATGGCACGGCAACGGCAGGAACGCGCGGAACGGACTCGGGCCGCGCTCATTCACGCGGCTGCGGAGGTGTTCGACCAGGCCGGGTACCACGGCGCCGGTCTGAACGCGATCCTGCAGAGAGCCGGCATCACGACCGGAGCCATGTACTTCCACTTCAAGTCGAAGGAAGAGCTGGCCCGCGCGGTCATCGTCGACCAAGCCGCCGAACTGCAGTGGCCCCAGGGCAAGAAGGGGCTGCAGCAGCTGATCGACGTGTGCCAGTACCTGGCCGTGGAGATGCGCTCCAACGTGCTGTTCCGGGCCGGTGTCCGGCTCGCCGTCGAGCAGAGCGAGGTGAACCTGCTGGACTACTCGATCTACGACTGGTGGTCCGAGCAGTTCCGCACCCATCTGGCCGAGGCGCGTGAGCTCGGCCAGCTCAACCCGGCGGTGGACGAGGCCGCGTTCTCTCAGGTGATCGTCGCCTCGTACACCGGTACGCAGATCATGTCCCGGCTCTCCACCAACCGGTCCGACCTGCCCGCACGCATAGAGAACATGCTGCGATGTCTGTTGCCGGCCATCGCGCCGGCGGAGATCGTCGCCTCGCTGGAGTTCCCGGGGAACGGGGAGACGGCGGGGGAACCGATGGTGGAGGCTGAGCCCGGGGAGGGTGCGGCTTCATGACACGCGTCCGGGTGTTGCTGACCGGCTCGACCGGGTTCGTCGGACGGGCGGTTCTCGGCCGGCTGCTGCGCGCACGCGGGGCCGACGGGCGTGGGGTCGAGGTGCGGGCCGTCGCCCGTGCGATTCCCGCCGGCACGGGAGAACGGGCAGGCGTGGAGTGGGTGTGCGCGGACCTGTCGGATCCCGCGTCGCTCCACGGGGCGGCGAGCGGTACGGACGTCCTCGTCCACCTCGCCTGCCGGGTCTCCGGCGGGGCCGAGGAGTGCGAGCGGACGAACGTCGGCGGCACCCGGGCGATCATCGACGAGGCACGGCGTGCGGGGGTGGGGCGGATCGTCCACCTGTCCACGGCGGCGGTCTACGGGCCCGGTCCGCACCGGGGCATCCCCGTCGACGGGGTCGTGCCCGCGCCCGTGTCGGAGGCCAGCCGTACACGGTTGGCGGCCGAGCGGATCGCGCTCGACGCGGGGGCCGTCGTCCTGCGCCCCGGGCTGGTCCTCGGTCCCGGGGACCGCTGGGTCGTGCCCGCGCTCGGCGAACTGCTCCAACGGGTGCCGGCCCGCTGGGACGGCGGGCACGGCCGGGTCTCCGCCGTGGACGTCGACGACCTGGCCCGCCTTGTCGCCGCCCTGGTCACGGCACCGGCCGGCGACGCCGTGGCCTCCGGTGTCCACCACGCCAGCCATCCGGTGCCGGTGCGCAACGGCGACCTCATGGCGAGACTCGCCGAGCTGGACGTACTGCCGTCGGCCGGCGCCGACGACTGGGCCTGGGAGAGGTGCCTCGCGCGGCTGCGGGAGACGCCGGGGCGTATCAGCGAGCGGCAGTTCGCCCTGCTCGCGCGGGACCACTGGTACGAGAGCGAGCAGATCTGGCGGCTCACGGGCTGCGTCCCCGGGCCGGGACCGCTGGAGCGGTTGGCGGGGGCGGCTGCTTGGTACCGGGAGCATCTGCGCGCCGGCTGAAGTCAAGCTGGACGCACCCGACTTGGCCAAGTGGTTGCGGGGTTGGGCACGGGAGGGGTCCGCGAGGGAAAGCGGCGGTACGTTCACAGGACTGGGGGCATGGCCTTCCGTCCTCCCCCGTATGCCCGCCCGCCCCCGTCCGCGGCGGGCCCGTGGGAGTCATCTCCCGTGATGGATGCAGAGGTCAAGCCCATGGTGAAGCAGGTGAGAGCGGAGCGTACCCGTCAGGCGCTGATCGCGGCGGCGGCCGTCGAGTTCGACCGGCAGGGGTACGCCGGTACCTCGCTGTCCGCCGTGCACCGGGCCTGCGGGGCGACGATGGGAGCACTCACCTTCCACTTCCCCGCCAAGGCGGACCTGGCCACCGCCGTCTGCCGCGAGGCCGAGGCCCTCACCGGCGAGGCGCTCGCCAAGCTCGTACCCGCCGGACCGCTCCCGCCGGTCGCCGAGTTCACCCTCGAAGTGGCCCGGCTGCTGGAGCAGGAGGTCACCGTCCGGGCAGCGGCCCGGCTCACCCGGGAACAGGCCGTCACACCCTGCTGGTACACCCTCTGGCGGGCGGCCCTGCGGGACCTGGTGGCAGCGGCCCGGGACCTGGCCGGTGACCGTCCCGCACCCGACGAACTGGAGCTGCTGGCGGTCTATCTGACGGCGGGCGCCGAGGCGGCCCTGCGGGCGGGGAGCAGCGGCACGGAGGTACAGGCCCAACTGAAGTGTCTGTGGGCCCTGGTGCACCTATCGAACGAGCGCCCGGTCGGGCCTCACTGATTCCCTTGTTCTTTCTGACCGTTCCGACGAAAAGGCTCATCCCATGACTCGACGCTGCGCGCTCGTCACCGGTGGTTCCCGGGGCATCGGGGCCGCCATCGCGACCGAACTCGCCGCCGACGGACACCGTGTGGCCGTGCACTGCCGTGCCGAATCCGCCGCCTCGAAGGCCGTCCTGGACGCCCTGCCCGGCACCGGCCACGTCCTGGTCACCGGTGATGTCGGCACCCCGGGCGCGGCCCGCGGGATCATCGAGTCCGCCGTCGCGCGCCTGGGCACCGTGGACGTCCTCGTCAACAACGCCGGCATCTACGCCGAGCAGCCCGTCGCCACCACCTCGTACGAGGACTGGCAGGCCGACTGGCGGCGCATCGTCGACGTCAACCTGCTCGGACCCGCCGACCTGGTCTGGCACCTCGTCGACCATCTCCGGCAACGGCCACAGGGCCCGCGAGGCGCCCGGATCGTCAACGTCGGCTCGCGCGGCGCCTACCGGGGCGAACCCGACGCCCCGGCCTACGGAGCGAGCAAGGCCGCCCTGCATGCGCTGACCCAGTCGCTCGCCCAGTCCCTGGGCCCGCTCGGCGTCGCGGTGACCGCCGTGGCCCCGGGCTTCGTCCGTACGGAACTGGCGGAGAGCATGCTCGTCGGGGACGCCGAGGAGCAGGTACGCCGCCAGAGCCCGCTCGGCAGGATCGCCGCGCCCTCGGACGTCGCCGCCGCCGTGGCCTGGCTCAGCGGTGAGCGGGCCGAGTGGTGCAGCGGTGCCGTGATCGACGTCAACGGCGCCTCGCACCTGCGCTGACCCCACCCCCGGCCCTCCCGGGCCGCCCGACACCTCAAGGAGACCCCGTGCGCGCCGCGCTGTCGCAGATCGCCGTACGACCGGACGAAACCGTCGCCGAGCGGCGTGCCCGCGTGGCCGGTCTCGTCCGTGAACAGCACACCGCCGACCTGGTGGTCCTGCCGGAACTCTGGACGGTCGGCGCGTTCGCCTTCGACGAGTTCCACGCCCACGCCGAACCGCTGGACGGGCCCACGGCCCAGGTGATGGGCGCGGCCGCGGCCGAGGCCCGGGTCTGGCTGCACGCGGGCTCGATCATCGAACAAGGCCCGGGCGGCACGCTGTTCAACACCTCCCTCGTCTTCGCGCCCGACGGCCGGCTGCACCGGACGTACCGGAAGATCCACCGCTTCGGCTTCGACCGGGGCGAGGCCGCTCTGCTGGGCCGGGGCGAGGAGCCCGTCACCGTCACGCTGGCGGACTGCGGCCCGGCGGAGCTGACGGCGGGGCTCGCCACCTGCTACGACCTGCGCTTCCCCGAGCAGTTCCGGCTGCTGGTGGACGCCGGCGCGGAGATGTTCCTCGTCCCGGCCGGCTGGCCCGCCGCCCGTCGCGCCCACTGGTCGCTGCTGGCCCGTGCGCGGGCCGTGGAGTCCCAGGCGTACGTCCTCGCCTGCGGTACGGCCGGTACGCACGCCGGGGTGGAGCAGGCGGGCCACAGCGTGGTGGTCGACCCATGGGGCGAGGTCCTCGCCGAGGCCGGGGCGGGCGAGGAGACGCTCGTCGTCGACCTCGACCCGGCGCTCGTCGCCAAGACCCGTGCCGAGTTCCCCGCTCTTCGCGCCTGTGCGGCGCGTACGAGCCGGAGTACGACCGAAGGGCCGGGGAGGAAGCC
>NZ_JBHUTX010000042.1:0-71703 GCF_042671245.1 Streptomyces sp. NPDC057099 | reverse complement strand
GGGCGGCGGCCCACGCCCGGCCCTCACCTGCCGGGCCGGTCATTCGGCGGGGGCCCATCCCCGGACGGTCGGCAGCACCTTCTCGGCGACCCGGAGGAGCACCGCGTCGTCCGGCACCATCCCGTCCGCGCGCCACAGCGTCACATCCAGGGAACCGCCGCTGTCCTTCGCGTCCCGGGCCACGGTGAGCGCCCGCGCCGGGACACCGGGGCCGCTCTCGCTGTCGCTCCCGTCGAGGCGGAAGCGGATGCTGATGGTGCGGTCCGAGTAGAGAACCGCCGGACGGCCCAGCATCGTCCGCTGTCGTGCCTCCGCCCCGAGCGACGCCGCGGATCCGGCCACCGGACGGCCGTCGTAGGTGGCCGCCAGCGTCACCGTGTAGGTCTCGAACTCGACCTGCGACGAGGGCGTGGCGATCTTCCCGAAGGCGCTGTCGCTGCCGCTCGCGGTCTTCGCGGTCTCGGTGGGGGTGCCCAGCAGAGCCCCGAGGTCGGAACGGTTCAGCGCCTCGCACAGCTCGACTCCGGAGAGGTGCTTACCCTTCGGCGGCTCGGTCTCCCCGTCCGAGCAGGTGGCAGGTCGAGGCTCGCTGGTCCCGGCGTTGGTCCCGGCCATCTCGTTCTGCGCCCACAGACCGGCGCCGAGCGCCCCCATCACCACCACCGCCGCGAGCGCCTGCCCCCATGCTTGGGCGCCGCTGATGTGCGTGCCGCCTTGTTCGGTTATGTCCCCCACCCGCCAAGATCCCCTGATAAGTGCCGGGGGACCTTAACCTGTGGTCATGGTCCCGACAAAGCAGGTTTGCGGGGCCGCCGGCCGGGGTCCGCGGACCACTGCCGGGGATTGCATAAACGTGCAGCGCAACGTATAGTCATGCCCTCTAAGGAGGAGGTTCCATGGCGGTACGTGCGGCAGTGGCCGGAGCGAGTGGATACGCGGGCGGGGAACTGCTGCGTCTGCTGCTGGCCCACCCCGAGGTGGAGATCGGCGCCCTCACCGGCAACTCCAACGCGGGGCAGAAACTCGGTGCGCTCCAACCGCACCTGCTGCCCCTGGCCGGGCGAGTGCTCCAGGAGACCACCCCCGAGGTCCTCGCCGGTCACGACGTCGTCTTCCTCGCACTGCCGCACGGGCAGTCCGCCGCCGTCGCCGAGCAGCTGGGCCCGGACGTGCTGGTGGTCGACATGGGCGCGGACTTCCGGCTGACGGACGCCGCCGCCTGGGAGAAGTTCTACGGCTCGCCGCACGCCGGAACCTGGCCCTACGGCCTTCCCGAACTGCCGGGTGCCCGCGCTGCGCTGGAGGGGTCCAAGCGCATCGCGGTGCCCGGTTGCTACCCGACCGCCGTCTCCCTGGCCCTCTTCCCGGCCTACGCCGCCGGACTCGCCGGGAACGAGGCCGTGATCGTCGCCGCCTCCGGCACGTCCGGCGCGGGCAAGGCGCCCAAGCCCCACCTGCTGGGCAGCGAGGTCATGGGGTCGATGACCCCGTACGGCGTCGGCGGCGGGCACCGGCACACGCCCGAGATCACCCAGAACCTCAGCGCCGCCGCCGGTGAGCCGGTCACCGTGTCCTTCACGCCCACCTTGGCGCCGATGCCGCGCGGCATCCTCGCCACCTGCAGTGCCGCCGCGCAGGAGGGCGTCACGGCCGAGTCCGTGCGCGCCGCCTACGAGAAGGCCTACGCCGACGAGCCCTTCGTGCACCTGCTCCCCGAGGGACAGTGGCCCGCCACGGCGTCCGTCTACGGTTCGAACGCCGTTCAGGTGCAGGTCGCGTACGACGCGGCCGCCGGACGGATCATCGTGATCAGCGCCATCGACAATCTCACCAAGGGCACCGCGGGCGGTGCCGTCCAGAGCATGAACATCGCCCTCGGTCTCGACGAGGCCACGGGACTGACGACGATCGGAGTCGCGCCGTGAGTGTGACGGCAGCACAGGGGTTCACGGCGGCCGGGATCGCCGCCGGGATCAAGGAGAACGGCAACCCCGACCTGGCCCTCGTGGTCAACACCGGCCCCCGCCGCGCCGCCGCCGGTGTCTTCACCGCCAACCGTGTGAAGGCCGCGCCGGTCCTGTGGTCCGAGCAGGTGCTGAAGAGCGGTCAGGTGTCCGCCGTCGTCCTCAACTCCGGTGGCGCCAACGCCTGTACGGGTCCGAAGGGCTTCCAGGACGCGCATGCCACGGCCGAGAAGGCGGCCGAGGTGCTCGGCCGGGGCGCCATCGAGGTCGCCGTCTGCTCGACCGGCCTCATCGGCCTCCTCCTGCCGATGGACAAGCTGCTCCCCGGCGTCGAGACGGCCGCCGCCCAGCTCTCCGAGCACGGCGGTGAGAAGGCCGCGATCGCCATCAAGACCACCGACACCGTCCACAAGACGTCCGTCGTCACCAAGGCCGGCTGGACCGTCGGCGGCATGGCCAAGGGCGCGGGCATGCTCGCCCCCGGCCTCGCCACCATGCTCGTCGTGCTCACCACCGACGCGGACCTGGACGACGAGGTCCTGGACAAGGCCCTGCGCGCGGCCACCCGGACGACCTTCGACCGGGTCGACTCCGACGGCTGCATGTCCACCAACGACACCGTGCTGCTGCTCGCCTCCGGCTCCGCCGGCGTGACCCCCGGGTACGAGGAGTTCGCCGAGGCCGTACGGCAGGTCTGCGACGACCTCGGCCAGCAGCTCATCCGGGACGCCGAGGGCGCCAGCAAGGACATCAAGGTCGAGGTGATCAACGCCGCGACGGAGGACGACGCCGTCGAGGTGGGCCGCTCCATCGCCCGCAACAACCTCCTCAAGTGCGCCATCCACGGCGAGGACCCCAACTGGGGCCGCGTGCTCTCCGCGATCGGCACGACGTCCGCCGCCTTCGAGCCGGACCGGCTGAACGTCGCCATCAACGGCGTCTGGGTCTGCAAGAACGGCGGCGTCGGCGAGGACCGCGACAAGGTCGACATGCGCTACCGCGAGGTGCACATCGTCGCCGACCTCGCCGCCGGCTCCGAGACCGCCACCATCTGGACCAACGACCTCACCGCCGACTACGTCCACGAGAACAGCGCCTACTCGTCATGAGCATCACGCGTAAGCACACCGCCCTGCCCAAGGCGCAGATCCTCATCGAGGCGCTGCCCTGGCTGGTCCGGCACAACGGCAAGACGGTCGTCATCAAGTTCGGCGGCAACGCCATGATCGACGAGGACCTGAAGGCCGCCTTCGCCCAGGACGTGGTGTTCCTGCACCACGCCGGCCTCAAGCCCGTCGTCGTGCACGGCGGCGGCCCGCAGATCAGCGCCGCCCTCGACCAGCACGGCATCGTCAGCGAGTTCAAGGCGGGCCTCAGGGTGACCACCGAGGACGCCATGGACGTCGTCCGCATGGTGCTGGCCGGTCAGGTCCAGCGGGAGCTGGTCGGGCTGCTCAACGAGCACGGCCCGCTGGCCGTCGGCCTCACCGGCGAGGACGCCCACACCATCTCCGCCACCAAGCACCAGCCCGAGATCGACGGCGAACTCGTCGACATCGGCCGGGTCGGCGAGATCACCGCGATCGACACGGGCGCCATCGAGGCCCTGATCGCCGACGGCCGGATCCCGGTCGTCTCCTCGATCGCCCGCTCCCAGGACGATGGACATGTCTACAACGTCAATGCTGATACGGCGGCTGCGGCACTCGCTGCTGCACTAGGCGCCGAAACCCTCATGGTCCTCACGGACGTCGAGGGACTCTACGAGGACTGGCCGAACAGCGACGAGGTGATCAGCCGCCTCACCGCCTCCGAACTGGAGCGGCTGCTGCCCGACCTGTCCTCCGGCATGGTGCCGAAGATGGAGGGCTGTCTGCACGCCGTACGCGGCGGCGTCACCACCGCCCGCGTCATCGACGGCCGGGTCCAGCACTCGATCCTGCTGGAGATCTTCACCGACGAGGGCATCGGCACGATGGTCGTGCCCGACGAGCAAGAGGGGGATGCCGTATGACCGCCCATCAGGAGTACGCCGAGCGGTGGCAAGGCGCGCTCATGAACAACTACGGCACCCCGCTGCTGCCCCTGGCACGCGGCGAGGGCACCCGTGTCTGGGACGCCGACGGCACCTCCTACCTCGACTTCGTCGGCGGCATCGCGACCAATGCCCTCGGCCACGCCCACCCGGCGATCGTCGAGGCCGTGACCCGGCAGATCGGCTCCCTCGGCCACGTCTCCAACTTCTTCATGGCCGAGCCCACCGTCGCCCTCGCCGAGCGGCTGCTCCGCCTCTTCGGCCGGGACGGCAGGGTCTTCTTCTGCAACTCCGGCGCCGAGGCCAACGAGGCCGCGTTCAAGATCGGCCGGCTGACCGGGCGGACCCATGTGGTGGCCACCGAGGGCGCCTTCCACGGGCGGACCATGGGCGCCCTGGCGATGACCGGCCAGCCCGGCAAGCGGGAGCCGTTCCTGCCGCTGCCCGGCGACGTCACCCACGTCCCCTTCGGCGACGCGCAGGCCCTGGCCGCCGCGGTGACCGAGGAGACCGCGCTCGTCATCATCGAGCCGATCCAGGGCGAGCTGGGCGTCGTCGTCCCGCCCGCCGGCTATCTCAAGGCCGCCCGTGCCATCACCGCCTCGACCGGGGCGCTCCTCGTCCTCGACGAGGTGCAGACCGGCATCGGCCGGACCGGGAACTGGTTCGAGTACCAGGCCCACGAGGGGGTCCTGCCCGACATCGTCACCCTCGCCAAGCAGCTCGGCGGCGGGCTGCCGCTGGGCGCGACCGTCGCCTTCGGGCGGGCCGCGGAGCTGCTCCAGCCCGGGCACCACGGCACGACGTTCGGCGGGAACCCCGTCGCCTGCGCGGCCGGGCTCGCCGTCCTCGACACCATCGAGAACGAGGGGTTGCTGGACAACGTCAAGCGGCAGAGCGCGGCGTTGCGGGACGGGATCGAAGGCCTCGGCCACGAGTTGATCGATTTTGTCCGGGGCGCGGGCCTACTCCTGGGTATCGTGCTCTCCGAGCCTCTCGCGCCCCAGGTGCGCCAGGCGGCTCAGGAGGCCGGATTCCTGGTGAACGTGCCCGCCCCGGACGTCGTCAGGCTGATGCCGCCGCTGAACCTCGGCGACGACGAGGTGGACGCCTTCCTCGGGGCGCTGCCCGGCATCCTCCAGGCAGTGCGCGGGGACGGACGATCCGGAGAATGAGACGACGATGAGCCAGGCGCAGGAGCACGAGCACGAGCAGGGGGCGAACGGGCCCGCCGTGCCGCAGACCCGCACCGCACGCCACCGCCGGATCGTGGACATCCTCAACCGGCAGCCGGTGCGGTCGCAGAGCCAGCTGGCGAAGCTGCTCGCCGACGACGGGCTGAGCGTCACGCAGGCGACGCTCAGCCGGGACCTGGACGAGCTGAACGCGGTGAAGATCCGCAACACCGACGGTGACCTGATCTACGCGGTGCCCAGCGAGGGCGGCTTCCGTACGCCCCGTGCGCCGCTGGGCGGGTCGGCGAAGGAGGAGCGGATGCGGCGGCTGTCGCAGGAACTGCTCATCTCCGCGGAGGCTTCGGCGAATCTCGTGGTGTTGCGTACGCCGCCGGGGGCCGCGCAGTTCCTGGCCTCGGCGATCGACCAGGCCGAGCTGCACTACATCCTGGGGACGATCGCCGGTGACGACACGTTGCTGCTGATCAGCCGGGAGCCGGATGGGGGGCAGGCGCTGGCGGAGCATTTGCTGAGGTTGGCGCAGAACGGGCACTGAGCTCCGCAGGGGTGGCCGTTCTTGTCGTGTGCGGGTGGGCTGTGGTTGCTCGCGCAGTTCCCCGCGCCCCTAAGAAGGTCAGTCTCACCCCAGCCGCGCCGCCAACCCCCCGGTACAGCGCACCTCGTCACCCGCCGTGATCAGCAAGGCCTCGACATCCGGCAGGGACTCCAGCCACGCCAGCCCCTCCCGCGACCCCATCGCGAACGCCGCCGTGGCCCAGCAGTCCGCCCAGGTCAGTCGGGGCCCGACCACCGTCACGGCGACGAGATCGGTCACGGCGGAATGCCCCGTACGCGGGTCGAGGATGTGCGCGCCCCGCTCCGCCGTACCGGACGTGGCCACGGACAGTTCGTCCACCCCGGCCGCCGAGACGACGGCCGCGAGACCCCCCGGCCGCAACGGGTCCGACACACCCACCCGCCACGGCCGCTGCGACCCCGGCGCCCCGAGCAACTGCACGTCGCCGCCGCCGTTGACGCTCACGCCGCACACCCCCGGCACCGCCGACAGCGCCCGGGCGGCCCGCTCGACCGCCCAGCCCTTGACGATGCCGGTCGGGTCGAGACGGCCCTGGTACGACGTGCTGAACCAGCCGTCGCTCAGCCGCTCCGCCTCGGCCGCCAGTTCCAGGACCTCGGCGACCTCGGGATCGCACTCGGCGACGGTCAGTTCACCGCGTTGCAGCCGGGCGATCTGGCTGTCCTCGCGGTAGGTGCTGAACACCTCGTCGACGCGGTGCAGTCCGGCGACGGCCTCGTCCAGGGCCGCGCGTACGGCGGCCGGTTCCCCGCCGCGGACGTCGAGGGAGAAGACGGTCCCCATCGTCTCTTCCACATGACGTACCGCGGCGGGAGCCTGTGCGGGGTCGGCCACCGTGTCAGCCACCGGCCTGGTCCAGCGCCGACTGGAGGGACTGCTTGTAGCCCGCGCTGGTGTAGGTGGCTCCGGAGACGGCGTCGATCTGCGCGTTCCCGGCCGCCACGGCGGCCTGGTTGAGGCGGGGGACGGAGGAGGAGGTGATCTGGTCGCTGCGTCCGCCCTTGGGGGCCTGGACCGCCTCGGCTTTGGTGATCTTCCCGCCCGCGACGGTGATACGGACCTGGACGGGACCGTACTGCGTCTGCGCGGCGGTGCCCGTGACCGTCTTGGCCTGGGCGCTGCCCGCCCCGGAGCCCTGTCCGGAGCCCTGCGAGGCGCCGCCGCCTCCTGCCGGAGCCTTGTCCAGCGCGGACTGGAGCGACTTCTTGTAGCCGGCGCTGGTGTAGGTGGCGCCCGAGACCGCGTCGATCTGCGCGTTCCCGGCGGCGACCGCGGCCTGGTTGAGGCGGGGGACCGAGCTGGCGGTGATCTGGTCGCTGCGTCCGCCCTTGGGGGCCTGGACCGCCTCGGCCTGAGTGATCTTTCCGCCGCTCATGGTCAGACGGACCTGGACCGGGCCGTACTCCGTCTGCTGCGCGTCACCGGTGACGGCGCCGTTCACGCCGCCCTGCGGCGCCTGCCCGGCCGCCGCGGGCGGGACCTGGCCGCCGGCCGCCTGGGCACCGCCCGGGTCGGAGGCCGGCTTCATGGACAGCAGCAGCACGATTCCGGAGACGGTGGCTGCGCCGGCGAGCACGGCGCGCCGGAGGGGGTGACTCTTCCTCATCGTTTCTCAAGCTCCTGAAGGGCCGTTGATGTCCCGTCGCTCACATCTCGAACGACTCGTGATGGATACGGCGGGCGGGGACTCCCGCGCCGCGCAGTGCTTCGTAGACCGACTGCGCGAAGCCGGGCGGCCCGCACATGAAGACGTCGTGGTCGTCGACGTCGGGGATCTTCCGCTGGAGGGACTCAGCTGAGATGTCGGGGCGCTCCCCGTCGGGGCTGTTGACCGCGTACATCAGCCGCGCGCCGCGCTCGTCGGCGATCTTGGCCAGCTCGCCCCACAGCGCCAGGTCCTGGGTGGTGTTGGCCCGGTAGAGAAGGGTGATGTCGCCGGACGCGCCCGGCAGCGTCTCGAACAGGGCCCGCATCGGGGTGATGCCGACACCGCCCGCGACCAGCAGCACCTTGCCGCGGCTGCGCCGCTGCGCGGTCATCGCGCCGTAGGGGCCCTCGGCCCACACCTTGGTGCCGGGCTGGAGCTCGCGCAGCCGGGACGTGTGGTCGCCGATCGCCTTGACGGTGATCCGCAGCATGTCCGGGCGGGGCGCCGCCGACAGGGAGTACGGGTGCGAACTGAAGCGCATGCCGGGCGCCTTGAACCGCCAGCGGAAGAAGTGCCCGGCCTCCGCGCCCATCCGGTGCAGCTTGCGCCCGCCGATCAGCACGGACACGATCCCCGGGGTCTCCTCGATGACCGCCTCGACCCGCATACGGTGCCGCAGGTTCAGCCGGATCGGGGTGAGGATCCGGTACCAGAGCACCAGCGCGGTCACCACGCCGTACAGCCCGTACCAGAAGGTCTTCGCGGCCGGTTCGACGGCGAACTCGTTGCCGGTCGTGATCTGGTGCCAGAACGTCATGTACACCGACGCGTAGGTGAGCAGGTGCACGTGGTACCAGGTGTCGTACCCGATCAGTCGGCGCACCCCGCCGATCGAGAGGATCCCGATGACGAACAGCAGACCCGTGCCGATGGCGGCCTTGCCCATGTCCGGCAGCTGGTTGATGGAATCGGTGGTCTGCTGGACGATGTCGCCGAGCCCCTTGCCCGCCTGCAGGGCGTAGCCCCACATGGTCAGGAAGACATGGGCGAGGACCAGGCAGAGCGTGTAGCGGCCGGTCATGGCGTGCCAGCGGGCGACCCGGTCGGTGCCCACCCGGCGCTCCAGCGCGGGCACCCGGGCCATCTGGAGCACCACCAGCGCCATCAGGTAGCCGGCGAGCAGGCCCGTGATCCGGCCGGCGGCCAGGATCTTGCTCGCGTTGTCCGCGAGGGACGGTGTGTTGTCCCACCACAGCCACAGCACGGCCGCGGCTCCCGCCCACAGGGCGATCAGCAGCGGGACGGCCGGGGAGCGGCGCGGGCGGATGCGGCGCATCGTCTGGCGACGGGCGGCACGGCCGCCTGCGAGCGTGGTGGTCACGGTTCCTCCGTGGGGACTTGACCCTTGGCCCACAGATACGTGCCGGGGCGCGGGAGTGTTCAGCCGTGCACCGAGTCATGTGCGGACGGGAGTGACCAGCGGTAACCCGCATGCGTGCCCGCGCGGCGTTCCCGCCTCAGTAGCGGGTGACGGCGGTGGTCCCGCTCTTCGTCCCGACCGCGATGTGGGGACGCTTCGCCGGATCGGCCCAGGTGAGGATCCGCCGCATCGCTTCCCTCGGCACGGAGACGCAGCCGGCCGTCGCTCCCCGCCCGTTCACATGCAGGAAGATGCCCGCGCCACGCCCCCGGACGGGACGCTCGTAGTTGAAGTCGACGACGAGCGCGTGCGCGTACTGAGCCCGGTAGGTGATCAGCTGCTCGGACTCGGCGGCCCGGCAGTCGGCCGCGCGGGGCTCGGTCCAGCGGTTGTAGGAGCGGGAGTCGTTGTCCTGGCACCACCAGGAGTCCCGGTGCACCCGGCGGTAGCTGTACGCCGTCCCGCGCGGTGCCGCCTTGATGCCGAAGGCGTACGGCAGTCCGTACAGGCCCGTCGGTGTCGTGTTCGTGCCCTGCTTGCGGGCGGCGTCCTCGGTGAGTCCGTTCGCTCCGAAGCGGGCGGGCGCGGAGCCGGTCCTCACCCACCGCCCGCCCCTGAGGTCCCACCAGGTGACCGTGCCCTTGGTGGAGGCCCGCTTCGGGGCCACCGCGGTGATCAGCTGGGTGCCGCCGCCGGTGTCCGCCATCCGCTCCGGCAGGGGCACTGCCCGGACGGGCTGCCCGGCGCCGAGCATCAGGAGGGAGGAGACGGCGAGGGTGACGGCACCGGGGCGCATGTCTCAGACCGTAGAGGGAGGCAGCGGCAACGGCAGCCCGGGTAGTCCGTCCAGGCTGGTCGCGATGTGCTCCTTCTTGGTGAAGTAGGCGTCGAGCGAGGTGTCGTCCTCGCGTGCGAAACGCTTGGCGTGCAGATCGCGCTCCGCCTCGTACTCCATGAAGGGCACCGCGTAGCCGCAGGTGTCGCGGACGAGTTCGGCCGTCACGACGATGATCGCGCGCAGGCCGTGCTGGGCCGGGTCGATGTCCGGGAAGCGGGCGAGGAGTTCCCGGAAGCGCGGGTCGTCGCGGAAGACCGGCTCGCCCCGCCCGTGCACACGGACGATGTTGGGCGGGCCCTGGAAGGCGCACCACATCAGGGTGATCCGCCCGTTCTCCCGCAGATGGGCGATCGTCTCGGCGTTGGAGCCTGCGAAGTCGAGGTAGGCGACGGTGTGCTCGTCGAGCACCGCGAAGGAGCCCTTGAGGCCCTTGGGCGAGAGGTTGACCGTGCCGTCGGTGGACAGGGGAGCGGTGGCGGTGAAGAAGACCGGCTGCGCCTCGATGAACGAGCGGAGCCGGCCTTCTATGCGCTCATGAGTCTTTCCCATGCCAAACGATTATGGGCGCAGGTCTTTCGACTGTCTAAGGAATTGCGGGCGACGGGCTGAGCGATCACGGGATCCGGTCACCTCTGCCGGATCCCGAACTCAGGCGCCTGCCCGTGGCCGCCCCGGCCGGCGCTCACTCGGGGCGGCCACGGTGCCTGTCACCTCACTGGTTGAGCTGGCAGGCGGCGAAGGCCTCGAGGCCCTCGGGCTTCTCGGCGGCGCGGCCGATGGCGGTCTCGATGCGGTTGAGGGCGGCGACGCGCTTGTCCTCCAGCGGGCCGAGGATGGCGTTCTGGACGAAGTTGGGTCCGCCCTGGCCGACGGTGTCGACGAGGCGCTTGTTGGCCTCCGCGACCTGGGTGTCCAGCTGCGCCAGGTTGCGGTCGACCTCGGCCTGCGCGGAGGCGGGGATCGCGGGCAGCTCGCCGGTGACGTCCGGGCAGCTGATCGCGCCGGCCCCGGCGTTCCCCGCCTCGCCCGCACCCGCGCCCGCGTCCTCGCCGGCACCCGCTTCCTCGCCGGCCTCGGCGCCCGCACCCGCTTCCGCACCGGCACCGGCCTCGGCACCCGCTTCCGCACCGGCCTCCGCACCGGCACCGGCCTCTTCACCCGCGCCCGCCTCGCCTCCCGCTGCCTCGCCCGCCCCGGCGCCGCCGTCGGCGTTGAGCTGGCAGGCGGCGAAGGCCTCAAGGCCTTCGGGCTTCTCGGCGGCGCGGCCGATGGCGGTCTCGATGCGGTTGAGGGCGGCGACGCGCTTGTCCTCCAGCGGGCCGAGGATGGCGTTCTGGACGAAGTTGGGTCCGCCCTGGCCGACCGTGTCGACGAGGCGCTTGTTGGCCTCCTCGATCTGGGTGTTCAGCTGGGCGAGGTTGCTGTCGACCTCCGCCTGCGCCGAAGCGGGCACCGCGGGCAGCTGCCCGGTGACGTCCGGGCACGAGATGGTGCCGGGACCGGCCAGCGTCCGGGCGTTCGTCCCACCGCTCGCGGGCGTCTCCCCGGCGAGGGCGAAGCCGGCGATCACCGTGCCGGACAGTGCCACCGCGGCGGCGCCGCCGATGAACGCGACGCGACGCTTGTTGTACTTCGGAAGAGCCCTGGACATGCGGATGCCTCACTAGGGGTCGGGGGACGGGGGTGTCCTCGGTGTGCTGAAACGCGGCGCCTGCGTTCGGCGAGAGGTACGGGTAAGCGGTTTCCCGCGTTCAAAGGATCTTCAAATTCTTCTCGGCCTGACCAAAAACCGCTTCTCGCCCCGAGTTCGGGTGCACCGCCGGATTGACGAATCATGCAGTGCTCTGCATACTCATGCAGGTCAGTATTCGCAGTATGAGGGGAAGAACCCGTGACCGAGCGCGTCGTACTCGCCTACTCAGGCGGTCTTGACACCTCCGTCGCCATCGGCTGGATCGCCGAGGAGACGGGCGCCGAGGTCATCGCGGTCGCGGTCGACGTCGGCCAGGGCGGCGAGGACCTGGACGTCATCCGCAAGCGCGCGCTCGCCTGCGGCGCCGTCGAGGCTGAGGTCGCGGACGCCAGGGACGAGTTCGCCGAGGAGTACTGCCTCCCGGCGATCAAGGCCAACGCCCTCTACATGGACCGCTACCCGCTGGTCTCCGCCCTGTCCCGGCCGACGATCGTCAAGCACCTCGTGGCCGCCGCCCGGAAGCACGGAGCCACCACCGTCGCCCACGGCTGCACCGGCAAGGGCAACGACCAGGTCCGCTTCGAGGCCGGCATCGTCGCCCTCGCTCCCGACCTGAAGTGCATCGCCCCGGTCCGCGACTACGCCATGACCCGCGACAAGGCCATCGCCTTCTGCGAGGCCAAGGGCCTGCCGATCGCGACCTCCAAGAAGTCGCCGTACTCCATCGACCAGAACGTCTTCGGCCGCGCCATCGAGACCGGCTTCCTCGAGGACATCTGGAACGCGCCGATCGAGGACATCTACGAGTACACCGAGAACCCGGCTCTCACCCGGGAGTCCGACGAGGTGGTCGTCTCCTTCAAGGAGGGCGTCCCGGTCGCCCTCGACGGCAGGCCCGTCACCGTCCTCCAGGCGATCCAGCAGCTCAACGAGCGCGCCGGCGCCCAGGGCATCGGCCGGATCGACATGGTCGAGGACCGGCTCGTCGGCATCAAGTCGCGCGAGGTCTACGAGGCTCCGGGCGCCATCGCCCTGATCACCGCCCACCAGGAGCTGGAGAGCGTCACCGTCGAGCGCGAACTCGCCCGCTACAAGCGCGGCGTCGAGCAGCGCTGGAGCGAGCTGGTCTACGACGGCCAGTGGTTCTCCCCGCTCAAGCGTGCCCTGGACGGCTTCGTCGACGAGGCGAACCAGCATGTCACCGGGGACGTACGGATGACCCTGCACGGCGGTCGCGCGGTCGTCACGGGCCGGCGTTCGCAGCAGTCGCTGTACGACTTCGACCTCGCGACCTACGACACGGGCGACACCTTCGACCAGTCCGCCGCCAAGGGCTTCATCGACATCTACAGCCTGTCGTCGAAGATCGCGGCGAAGCGCGACCTGGCGTAGGCGTTCACGGGACCTGGCCTGGGCGTATAAAGGTCTTCGTCCAAAGGTCCGCGTCCAACGGTCCGCATCTACAGGTCCGCGTCCCATCCACACCCCTCTAGGAGCAACGCAAGTGAGCAGCAACAGCGGTGACGTCCGGCTCTGGGGCGGCCGTTTCGCCGACGGTCCCGCCGAGGCCCTGGCGAAGCTGTCCGCGTCCGTCCACTTCGACTGGCGGCTCGCGCCGTACGACATCGCCGGTTCGCGAGCCCACGCGCGCGTGCTGCACAAGGCCGGGCTGCTCACGGACGACGAGCTGACGAGGATGCTCGAGGGCCTGGACCGCCTCGAAGCGGACGTCGCCGACGGCTCCTTCGTCGGCACCATCGCCGACGAGGACGTGCACACCGCGCTGGAGCGCGGCCTGCTGGAGCGGCTCGGCCCCGACCTGGGCGGCAAGCTGCGCGCGGGCCGCTCCCGCAACGACCAGGTCGCCACCCTCTTCCGGATGTACCTGCGCGACCACGCCCGGGTCGTCGGCGGCCTGATCGCGGAGCTCCAGGACGCCCTGATCGGCCTCGCCGAGGCGCATCCCGACGTGGCGATGCCCGGCCGTACGCACCTCCAGCACGCCCAGCCGGTCCTGTTCGCGCACCACGTCCTGGCCCATGTCCAGTCCCTCTCCCGGGACGCGGAGCGGCTGCGCCAGTGGGACGCCCGCACGGCGGTCTCGCCCTACGGCTCGGGTGCCCTGGCGGGCTCCTCCCTCGGCCTGGACCCGGAGGCGGTGGCGAAGGACCTCGGGTTCGAGCACGGCTCCGCGGGCAACTCCATCGACGGCACGGCCTCCCGCGACTTCGTCGCCGAGTTCGCCTTCATCACGGCGATGATCGGGGTCAACCTCTCCCGGATCGCCGAGGAGGTCATCATCTGGAACACGAAGGAGTTCTCCTTCGTGACCCTGCACGACGCGTTCTCGACGGGCTCGTCGATCATGCCGCAGAAGAAGAACCCGGACATCGCGGAGCTGGCCCGGGGCAAGTCCGGCCGCCTGATCGGCAACCTGACGGGCCTGCTGGCCACGCTCAAGGCCCTTCCCCTCGCGTACAACCGCGACCTCCAGGAGGACAAGGAGCCGGTCTTCGACTCCATCGACCAGCTGGAGGTCCTGCTGCCGGCCTTCACCGGCATGATGGCCACCCTCACGGTCCACCGCGAGCGCATGGAGGAACTGGCCCCGGCCGGCTTCTCCCTCGCCACGGACATCGCCGAGTGGCTGGTCAAGCAGGGCGTCCCGTTCCGCGTCGCCCACGAGGTCGCCGGCGAGTGCGTGAAGGTCGCCGAGGCGGAGAACAAGGAACTGGACGACCTGACGGACGAGCAGTTCGCCAAGATCTCCTCCCACCTGACCCCCGAGGTCCGCACGGTCCTCAACGTCCCCGGCGCCCTGGCCTCCCGCAACGGCAGGGGCGGCACGGCCCCGAGCGCGGTCGCCACCCAGCTGACAGAGGTGAAGGCGGACGTGCAGTCCCAGCACGAATGGGCGACAGCACGACAGCGGACCAAATAGGGGCGCGGGGAACTGCGCGACAAGCCCCCACAACCCGCACTCGCAAGACACCGCAAGTCCCGAGCTCTGAGGCGAAGGTCATCGCGGGTTACGTTGGGTCGAAGCCGAACCGGAGCCGACCGAACGGAGCCCGCGATGCCCTTCGCCCGCCTGGCCACAGCAACCACCCCCACCTGCCACATCGGCCTCGGCCTCGCCGCCGTAGGGCGCCCCGGTTACATCAACCTCGGCCGAGACGAAGACCTCGGAGAAGACCGCAGCGTAGAGACGCTCCGCAACCGCACACACGAACTCCTGGACGCCGCCTACGCCCAGGGCGTCCGCTACTTCGACGCCGCCCGCTCCTACGGCCGCTCGGAGGAGTTCCTCGCCGACTGGCTCCACGCGAGGCCCGCCTTCGACGACATCGTCGTCGGCAGCAAGTGGGGCTACACCTACACCGCCGACTGGTCCACCGACGCCGACCGCCACGAGGTCAAGGACCACGCCCTGCCCACCTACGAACGGCAGCGCGCGGAGAGCGACGAGCTGCTCGGCGACCGGCTCGACCTCTACCAGATCCACTCGGTGACCCCGGACAGCCCGGCCCTCACCGACAAGGAACTGCACGCGAAGCTCGCGGAGGCCGCCGCCCAGGGCCTCACCATCGGCTTCTCCACCAGCGGTCCGGCCCAGGCGGACGCGATCCGCGCGGCCCTCGCCGTGACGGTCGACGGCGAACCCCTCTTCCGTACCGTCCAGTCCACGTACAACGCACTGGAGACCTCCGCCGCGCCCGCCCTCGCCGAGGCGCACGACGCCGGGCTCACGGTGATCGTCAAGGAGGGCATGGCCAACGGCCGGCTCGCGGGCCCGCATGCCCCGGCCGTCCTGAAGGAGATCTCCGCGGAAGCGGACCTGGGCTGCGACGCCGTCGCTCTCGCCGCGATCCTGCGACAGCCCTGGGCCGGTGTGGTCCTCTCCGGCGCCGCCACCACCAACCAGCTCGCGTCGAACCTGCACGCAGCGGCCGTCGACCTCGACGACGACCAGCTGACCCGCCTCGCCACGCTGACCGAGGAACCGCACACGTACTGGGAGCGGCGCGGGCAGCTGCCCTGGCACTGAGTCTCACCTCTCCTCAAAGCGACAACAGCCGACCGACAACCGAACAGCATGAGACGAGCACGCCCGGCGTGAGACATCAGTGTCTCATCTGGGCTATGCTCGTCTCATGGCTGTCGATCCTGACCACGTGCTGCGCACCGCCGCGGCCCTGCTGACCCGTAAATCCACCGCGACCATGGACGAGGTCGCCAAGGCCGCCGGGATCAGCCGCGCCACGCTGCACCGCCACTTCGCCGGGCGGGACGTCCTCGTCCGCGCCCTGGAGTCGCTGGGCATCGCGGAGTGCGAGGCCGCGCTGGACGCGGCCCGGCTCGACGAGGGCACGGCGAGTGACGCCGTACGCCGGCTGGTCGGGGCCATCGAGCCCGTCGCCGGACTGCTCGCGTTCCTCTACTCCGAGAACCAGTTGTTCGAGGGCGAGGAGATGAACGCGGGCTGGACCCTGATAGACGACCGGATCTCCGCCCTGTTCCGGCGCGGCCAGCTCGGCGGCGAGTTCCGTATCGACCTCACACCGGCCTGGCTCACCGAGGCGCTCTACGGCCTGATGGCCTCCGGCGCCTGGATGGTGCACAGCGGCAAGGGCGCACCCAAGGACTTCCAGCACATGATCGTCGAGCTGCTGCTCGGCGGCGCACTACGGAGAGAGGAACCATGACCAGCACCTTGCAGGCGGCGGAAGCGACCGAGGCGGTGAAGCGCCCGGGCCGCTGGCTCGCACTCGGCGTCCTCGTGCTCGCCGTGCTGCTGGTGGCCGTCGACGCGACCGTGCTCGGTCTCGCGACCCCCTACATCAGCGAGGATCTCAAGCCCTCCGGCACGCAGCTGCTGTGGATCGGCGACGTCTACTCGTTCGTCATCGCCGGTCTGCTCGTCTCCATGGGCAGCCTCGGCGACCGCATCGGCCGCAAGCGGATCCTGCTGATCGGTGCCACGGCGTTCGGCGCGATATCCGTGTTCAACGCCTATGCCACCACCCCCGAGATGTTGATCGTCGCGCGGGCCCTGCTGGGCGTCGCCGGTGCCACCCTGATGCCGGCCACGCTCGCGCTGATCCGCAACCTCTTCCACGACCCGCGCGAACGCAGCCTCGCCGTCGGCATCTGGGGCGCCACCGCCTCCGCCGGTACGGCCGTGGGCCCGATCGTCGGCGGGTTCCTGCTGGAGCACTTCTGGTGGGGCTCGGTCTTCCTGATCAACCTGCCCGTGATGGCCGTCCTGGTCCTCGTCGGGATCAAGCTGCTGCCCGAGTCGCGCACCGCGAACGCCGGCCCCTGGGACCTGGTCAGCGTCGTGCTGTCGCTGGTCGGCATGGTCGGTGTCGTGTACGCGATCAAGGAGGTCGCCACCCACGGCTTCGCCTGGGCCACCCTGGCCGCCGGCCTGCTGGGCGCGGCTGCCCTGTACGGGTTCGTACGCCGTCAGCTCACGCTCCCGGCCCCGCTGCTGGACATGCGGCTGTTCCGCCACCGAGGCTTCAGTGGAGCCGTGCTGGCGGACCTGCTGACCATTCTCGGCCTGTCCGGGCTGGTGTTCTTCCTCTCCCAGTACCTGCAACTCGTCCAGGGCAGGCGCCCGTTCGAGGCGGGCCTGGCCGAGCTGCCCGCCGCCATCGGCGCGGTGGTGGCCGGACTGGCCGCGGGGCGCGCGGCCCGGCGTTTCTCGGTGCGGGCCGTCGTCGCCGGGGGTCTCGCGGCGATCGGCCTGGCGCTGGCCGCGCTCACGGTGATCGGCCAGTCCACCGGCTACCCGCTGCTCGGGTCCGCGCTGCTGGTCGTCGGTGTCGGTGCCGGTCTCTCCTTCACGGTGACCGCCGACGTGATCCTCTCCAGCGTGCCCAAGGAGCAGGCGGGCTCCGCCTCGGCCGTGTCCGAGACGGCGTACGAACTCGGCGCGGCCCTCGGCATCGCCGTGCTCGGCTCCATCGTGACCGGCGTCTACCGCGACTTCACCGGCCCGGCGGGCACCCCCGCCGCCGCCCACGAGTCGCTCGGCGGCGCCGTCGAGGCCGCCGCGAGCATGCCCGCACACACCTCGGCGGTGATGCTGGACGCGGCCCGCACCTCGTTCGTCGACGGCCTGGCACTCGCGGCGGGCGTCGGCGCTGCGGTCCTGCTGGCCGCGGCGGTGGCGGCGTGGTTCCTGCTGCGGGGGCAGCGGCTCGCAGACGGGGCGGAACATCCGTAGCGTCCAGAGCCGCCGCTCGTCCCGACCGTAGGACGAGGTCCGAATGCCGCCGGTGTGGTCTGCCTCGGTTGATCACACTTGCGGCATGACGACTTCATCCACGACGGACTCGTTGACCATCCTCACCGGCATGTACAGGGCCGAGGCGGAGTACCTGGCGGCCGGAGGCCCAGGTGAGGCTTCGTTCGGTCTGCTGGCGCCCTTCTTCGCGCCTGATGTCGTGCTGCATCAGGCCGAAGCCCTTCCCTTCGGCGGAACCTGGCGTGGGCACGAAGGCCTGGAAGCGTTCTTCCTGGCCATGAGCCGCGCATGGGAAGTGTTCGACATGACGGAGCAGGAGTTCCTCGCCACCGGCGAGACGGCAGTGGTGCTCACCCAGGTCCGTGCTCGTGCCCGTGCCACCGGTCACGAGCTCGGATTCCCGATTCTGCAGACGATCAGGTTCGAGGAGGGACGGATCTCTGAAGTCCGCCCCTTCTACTGGGACTCACATGCTGTCGCCGTAGCGTGCGCGGGGCTCTGACCACTGCCCGGTTCTGCCGCGTGAGCGCGACAGGCCCCGGACGCACCCGCGGCCGGAAGACTACGCCGCTTCCTTGGCCTTGCTGGCGTACATGTCCACGTACTCCTGCCCGGACAGCCGCATGACCTCGCTCATCACCGAGTCCGTCACGGCCCGCAGCACATAGCGGTCCCGGTCCATCCCCTCGTACCGGGAGAACTCCATCGCCTCACCGAACCGCACGGTGACCTTGCCCGGGCGGGGGAGACCCGCGCCGCCCGGCTGCAGCCGGTCCGTGCCGATCATCGCGAACGGCACCACCGGCGCGCCCGTCATCAGCGTGAGCCGGGCGATACCGGTACGCCCCCGGTACAGCCGCCCGTCGGGCGAACGGGTGCCCTCCGGGTAGATGCCGAACATCCGGCCCTCGTCCAGCACCCGGCGCCCGGTCATCAGGGCCGCGACCCCGCCCCGGCCGCCGTCGCGGTCGACCGGGATCATGCCGACGCCGGTGAAGAACCAGGCCATCAGCCGGCCCTTGAGGCCCTTGCCGGTGACGTACTCGTCCTTGCCGATGAAGACCACCTGCCGGTCGCAGACCAGCGGCAGGATCATCGAGTCGATGAACGTCAGGTGGTTGCCGGCCAGGATGACCGGACCGTCGCCGGGAATGTGCTCCGCACCTTCCACCTGTGGGCGGAACATCAGGCGCATGACCGGACCGAGCACTGCCTTGATGAGCGCGAAGCGGGACAACGGACCCTCCGGTGTCAAGGGAATCTGTATGAGTATGTGCAGGTGGGGACGATACTCGTGGCCCCCGGGGTCGCGCACATCGGGCACGATGACTTAACCGAGGCCTTACGCACTGTTGACGCGTGTTTACCTGCGGTGGCGCCTCGTCGGCCGTGTGTAACCCGGCCGCCATGATGTGACGGACATCGCCTCGGACGCCACCGGACGCGTTCCCAGAACCGCCGCACCGAATCGAACGGGGTGCGACGAATCGTCAGATCACCCTCCCCACCAGCCACTACGACATCCGGAGCCACCCGCGTGTTCCGCCCGGGGTCTCCCACCCGTCATGTACGCGCCCCTACGATCAGCCCGCAGTGACGAGTCGAACGGCAGGGAGGGCGCTCACATGGGAACGCAGGAGTCGAACGAAGAAACGAGCGGGACCGGACGGCGGGCCCTGCTCGGCGCGGCGGTGCTCACCGCCGGCGGAGCGGTCCTCGGCATGACCGGCACCGCGCGGGCGGACGGCTCCCGGCACGGCGGCGGACACGGCGGCCTGGGGAGCCTGCCCAAGCCGACGATCGTCGGCCACCGCGGGGCCAGCGGCCACCGCCCGGAGCACACGCTGGGCTCGTACCAGCTGGCCCTCGACCTGGGCGCGGACATCGTCGAGGCGGGCGACCTGGTGCCGACGAAGGACGGGCACCTGGTCTGCCGGCACGAGCCGGAGATCGGCGGCACCACCGACGTCGCCGACCACCCCGAGTTCGCCGGCCGCAAGAAGACCAAGCTCCTCGACGGCGTCTCCACCACCGGCTGGTTCACCGAGGACTTCACGCTCGCCGAGCTGAAGACGCTGCGCGCGATCGAGCGCATCCCGGCCAACCGCCCGCACAACACCCTCTACAACGGGCGCTGGGAGATCCCCACCTTCGAAGAGGTCCTGAAGTGGCAGGACGAGCAGACCCGCAAGCGCGGCAAGCAGGTCTGGATCTACCCCGAGATCAAGCACCCCACCTACTTCCGCAAGCAGGGCCTCCCGCTGGAGGAGCGGGTCGCCAAGGTGCTGCGCAAGCACCGCAAGGACCGGCGGACCTCCCCGGTCGTCATCCAGTCCTTCGAGCCGACCAGCATCGAGCGCCTCAACAAGCTCGTCGACAACCCCCTGGTCGTCCTGCTGTCGTCGGCGGACACCCGTCCCTGGGACTTCGTCGAGACCGGCGACCCGCGCACCGTCGCCGACCTGGTCAAGCCGGCCGGCCTCAGGGAGATCGCCTCCTACGCGCAGGGCATCGGCCCGACCCTCGACCTGGTCATCCCGCGCGACGCCAAGGGCAACCTCACGCAGCCGACGACGCTCGTCGCGGACGCGCACAAGGTGGGGCTGATCCTGCACCCGTGGACCCTGCGCAACGAGAACCCCTTCCTGCCCGCGAACTTCCGCAAGGGCACGGACGCCGACGCCTACGGCGATGTCTTCGGCGCGTACAAGGCGTACTTCGCGACCGGCATCGACGGTGTCTTCACCGACCAGCCCGACACGGGCCTGCTGGCTCGTGAGGACTTCGTCAACGGCTGAGCTCACACCACCCGGTCGAGTGGGCTTCGGCCGCCCGGGCAACCCGCCGCCCGGGCGGCCGCGTCGCTCCGCATATGACACCCGACCTGGTCACCGCCCTGGGCCCGCTGCTCACCGCCGAGGCCTCCGCGGAGGCATATGCCGCGGGAACCGAGCCGAGTGACCTGGAGCAGGCGGTCTGGCTCCGGCTGCTGGAGCGCCTCGACGCCGATGACCCGCCGCTCGACCCTCAGGGATGGCTCCGCCGTGCCGTCCGCTCGGAGGCCCGCCGCACCCGCCGTACGCGCCGCCTCGAACGGCCGTACGCCGGTGAACCGGTCGACGACTGCGGCCGCGACCCCGAACAGCTCGCCCTCGCCGCGGCCCGCGGCCGTGCCCTGCGCGCGGCCGTACGCCGTCTCCCGGGCCGCTGCCCCCGGCTGATCGAGGCGCTGCTCTCCCCACAGGACCTGACATACCGGGAAATCGCAGGGGAGTTGGGTATGTCACAGGGGAGTCTTGGCCCGGAACGTTCCAGATGCCTGGGATGTCTGCGCAGATTGCTCGCGCCGGAGGTTGCGGCCCACTGAGGACGGGGATAGGAGTGGGGGACGACAGGTGATCAGATGAGCGGGAGGCGTGCGCACATGGGCATGAGCGTGACCATCTCTGCGGCGACCGAGCAGGACGCGGAGCAGATCTTCAGGCTGCAGTACCTGTGCTTCCAGCGGGAAGCGGCGCTGTACGGGAACTACCGCATCGACCCGCTCGTCCAAACCCTCGACTCGGTCCGCGAGGAGGTCACCCGGGACTGCGTCTTCGTGGCCCGGCTAGGCGACGAGGTCGTCGGCTCGGTCCGCGGCTCGGTCACCGAGGACGGCGCCGCCGCGATCGGCAAGCTCTGCGTCCACCCGCGCCTCCAGGGCCACGGCATCGGAGCCCGCCTCCTCCGAGCGGCCGAATCGGCCCTGGCCGACCAGCACGGCGCAAAGCGCTTCCGCCTCCACACGGGCCACCGCAACGAGGGCAACCTCCGCCTCTACCGCAAGGTGGGCTACGAAACGGTGGGCACGTCCCAGGGCGCCGACGGCATCCCCATGATCGTCCTGGAGAAGCCGGCGGGAACATACGCAGCCACGGCTTGAGGGCTTGCCTTTGGGGGCGCGGGGAACTGCGCGAACAACCACACCGGGCCCGCGGCCGCCTGTTCACCTCAGGCGGCACCCCCTACTGCGCTCGTGACCGCCGCAGCCAGTAAATGGCGGACAGCGGCAACAACACCGGGATGAACAGATACCCCATCCCGAAGTCCGACCACACAGTCGCGTCAGGAAACGCCGACGGCTCGACCAACGTCCAGGTCCCCACCGTCAGCACACCCACCAACTCCGCGACACAACACACCAGCGCCGCCCGCCGGGCAGTCTCCCCACCCCGCACCAACGAGTACGTGATGAACCCGTACACCAGCCCCGCCACCGCCGACAGCGCATACGCCAGCGGCGCCCGGTCGAACTCCGTCGCGATCTGATACGCCGACCGCGACACCGCCCCGACGACCATCACGCCGTACAGCCACACCAGCAGCGTGCCCGGCCCACTGATCAGCCGCTGCCGAGTCACCTCAGCCTCCCCAGATGTCATAGAGCCGCACCTCCAGCACCGCCAGCACCACACCGCCGGCGGCGACCGTCACCGAGCCCCACCGCGTGCGCTCGGCCAGCGACATGAACCCCGCCGCCGGGACGCACGCGAACGCGCCCAGCAGATACGCCACGAAGATCGTCGTGCCCTGCTCCGGCTTCTCGCCCTGCGCCAGCAGCACGATCCCCACCACCAGCTGGACCAGCGACAGCAGGGTGACCACGGCCATCCCGATGAAGTGCCAGTCCTTCGTCGGCTGGTCACGGTAGGCCGCCCAGCCGCACCAGGCGGCGAGCAGCAGCGCGGCGACGCCGGTCACCAGCGTCAGAGCAGCAAGCATGCTGCGACCTTATTACGGCCGAAAAGGCCCGATGCTTCCGGCCCTGGCCCGCACCGTAGGGTCGAGGGCATGAAGATCCACGCCCAAGCCCTGCTGTTCGACAACGACGGAACCCTGGTCTCCTCCCTCGACTCGGTGGACCGCTGCTGGACGCGGTGGGCCGCGGAGTACGGGATCACGGCCGAGGACTTCGCGCGGGTCGAACTGCACGGCCGGCCGGCCGTCGAGATAGCCGCCGACCTGCTGCCCGCCGAGATCGTGCCGCAGGCCCTCGCGCGGATCGAGGACCTGGAGGTGGAGGACGTACCCAACGGCGGTGTGCACCTCCTGCCCGGGACGCGCGCCTTCCTCGACTCCCTGCCCGCCGAGCGCTGGGCCGTCGTCACCTCGGCCACCCGGCGGCTGGCCGAGGCGCGGCTCGACGCCGTCGGCATCCTCCCCAAGACGCTCGTCGCCGCCGACGACATCACCCGAGGCAAGCCCGACCCCGAGCCCTACCTGCTCGCCGCCCGCACCCTCGGCGTCGACCCGGCCCACTGCGTCGTCTTCGAGGACGCTCCCGCGGGCCTGACGGCCGGCCGCGCCGCCGGGATGACCACCGTGGCGTTGACCACAACCCACCAGGCCCACGAGCTCGACGCCGACCTGATCGTCGAGAACCTGTCGGCCCTGTCCGCACTGGTCACCGAGCAAGGGGTGGAAATCTCCCCCCGCGGCTGACGCCTCCCGGCCCCTGTTCACCGCTGTCCAGCATGCGGACAGCGGCGTGACTGTCAGGACCGTACGCGTGTTTTACTGGCGACCATGACCACGACGAGCGACCGCATCCCCGCGACCGAGGCGACCATGACGCCCGGTGCTCGTTGTATGTGTCGAATGTGCGCCTTCTAGAGGGCCCCCGCACCACCCCCTGAGCTCGCGCCCCGAAGCGAGACAGCGGCAGGTCCGCACGCCCTGAGCGGTGTGGGACGCCAAGCCGCCCCGCGCGCATGTTCTCCCCGGTTCCCCGCCCCAGCGAGAACCGTGTCGCGTCCCTGAACGAACGCATCTGTGCCCGGGCACACCCACGCCCGCGCACTCGACAGTGACGGAAACCCACGTGATCACCACAACGGACCTGACCAAGGTCTACCGTTCACGCGGCCGCGAGGTCACCGCCCTGGACGGCGTCGACCTGCACGTCCGCGAAGGCGAGGTGTACGGCGTCATCGGCCAGTCCGGCGCCGGCAAGTCCTCGCTCATCCGCTGCGTCAACCTGCTGGAACGCCCCACTTCCGGCACCGTGACCGTCGCAGGACAGGACCTCACCGCCCTGGCCGGCCGCGGCCCGCGCGCCGGAAAGGAACTGCGGGAGGCGCGCAGCCGGATCGGCATGGTCTTCCAGCACTTCAACCTGCTGTCCTCGCGGACCGTCCAGGACAACGTCGAACTGCCGCTGGAGATCCTCGGCAAGTCCGGCAGGGAACGCTCCCGCAAGGCGCTGGAACTGCTCGACCTGGTCGGCCTCGCCGACAAGGCGGGCGCCTACCCCGCGCAGCTCTCGGGCGGCCAGAAGCAGCGCGTCGGCATCGCCCGCGCCCTCGCCGGCGACCCGAAGGTGCTGCTGTCCGACGAGGCCACCAGCGCCCTCGACCCGGAGACCACCCGCTCCATCCTGGCGCTGCTGCGCGACCTGAACCGGCAGCTCGGCCTGACCGTCCTGCTCATCACGCACGAGATGGACGTCGTGAAGTCGGTCTGCGACTCCGCAGCGCTCATGGAGCACGGCCGCGTCGTGGAGTCGGGCACGGTCAGCGAACTGCTCGCGACCCCCGGCTCCGAGCTGGCCTCCGCGCTGTTCCCGCTCGGCGGCGAGGCCTCCGGCGACGACCGCACCGTCGTCGACGTCACCTTCCAGGGCGAGAGCGCGACCCAGCCGGTCATCTCGCAGCTCGCCCGCACCTACAACATCGACATATCGATCCTCGGCGCGGCCATCGACACCGTCGGCGGCCTCCAGGTCGGCCGGATGCGCATCGAACTGCCCGGCCGCTACGAGGACAACGTCGTACCGATCGGGTTCCTGCGCGAGCAGGGACTGCAGATCGACGTCCTGGGCCACGAGTCCGAACTGGTGAAGGAGGGTGTCAAGTGACCTGGTCCGAGATGCAGCCACTGCTGGAACAGGCGTGTTGGGACACGCTCTACATGGTCGGCTGGTCCACGCTCATCGCCGTGGTCGGCGGACTGCCGCTCGGGATCCTGCTGGTCCTGACCGACCGCGGCGGCCTGCTCCAGAACCTCGCCGCCAACAAGGTCATCGGGCAGATCGTGAACATCGCCCGCTCCCTGCCGTTCATCATCCTGATGGTCGCCCTGATGGGCTTCACCCGCTCCATCACCGGGACGACCATCGGCGTCGAAGCCGCCATCGTGCCGCTCGCCGTCGGCGCCATCCCCTTCTTCGCGCGCCTGGTCGAGACGGCCGTCCGCGAAGTGGACCACGGGCTCGTCGAGGCCGTGCAGTCCATGGGTGGCAACACCTGGACCATCGTCCGCAAGGTCCTCGTACCCGAGTCCCTGCCGTCGCTGATCTCCAGCACCACCACCACGATCGTCGCCCTCATCGGCTACTCGGCCATGGCGGGCACGGTCGGCGCAGGCGGCCTCGGCGACATCGCCATCCGCTACGGCTACCAGCGCTTCGAGACCCAGCTGATGTGGATCACCGTCGCGATCCTCGCCGTCGTCATCTCGCTCATCCAGTTCGCCGGCGACTACGCGGCCCGCTCCCTGCACCGCCGCGGCGCCCACTCCGGCCCCGCCCCGAAGCTGCGGCTGCTGAAGGCCGCCTCCTGAGACTCCCCGTTCACCCACGACGGGGCCGCACCACCTCAAGGCCATAAGGAAAGGCACTTTTCGTGCGTAACACCGCCAAGATCACCACCGCCGTCCTCGCCGCCGGAGCCCTCACCCTCGGGCTCAGCGCCTGCGGCGCGGGCGACTCCGGCTCCGACGGACCCCTGATCGTCGCCGCCAGCCCCACTCCGCACGCCGAGATCCTCACCTACGTCAAGGACAACCTGGCGAAGAAGGAGGGCCTCGACCTGGAGGTCAAGGAGTTCACCGACTACGTCACGCCGAACACGGCGACGCAGGACGGCTCCGTGGGCGCCAACTACTTCCAGAACCAGCCGTACCTCGACGACTTCAACAAGAAGAACGGCACCGACATCGTGCCCGTCGTCACGGTCCACCTGGAGCCGCTCGGCCTCTACTCCCACAAGGTCAAGAAGGCCGACGCCCTGAAGAGCGGTGCGACGGTCGCCATCCCCAACGACACCGTCAACGAGGCCCGCGCCCTCAAGCTCCTCGCCGCGAACGGGCTCATCACCCTCAAGGCGGGCATCGGCAACGAGGCGACCCCTTCGGACATCACCAAGAACCCGAAGAACCTCAAGTTCAAGGAGCTGGAGGCGGCTCAGACCCCGCGCTCCCTCGACGACGTGGACGCCGCCGTCGTCAACGGCAACTACGCCCTCTCGTCCGACCTCAAGCCGGCGAAGGACGCCCTCGTCCTGGAGTCCCCGAAGGACAACCCGTACGGCAACTTCCTCGCCGTGAAGAAGGGCGAGGAGAAGGACCCGCGGGTGAAGAAGCTGGCGAAGCTTCTCACCTCGCCCGAGGTGAAGAAGTTCATTCAGGACAAGTACGACGGCGCCGTGCTCGCCTCCTTCTGAGGCCTCGCCCGGCACCCGCGCCGCACAGGGTCCTCCCTCACCGGGTGGGGGAGGACCCCGTGGTGCGCAGCAGTGCATTCATGCTGCATGCTGGGCAGTTGAGCAGGCCCTGAAGGTTCACCGAAGGTTACGGAGCGGCGCATGACGAGCACCTTTCCCAACGTCTCCATCAGCACGGAGCGGTTGGTGCTGCGTCCCCTTGACGAAGACGACGTCGCCGCCCTGGCCGCGATGATGAACGACGAACAGGTGGCGGCCTGGACCTCCGTCCCGCAGCCCTTCACGGAGGACGGCGCCCGCACCTGGATCACCGAGTACGCCCCCGCCGAGCGCACCGAGGGCCGCGGCCTCGACTTCGCGGTCACCGAGTTCCTCACCCAGCGCCTGGTCGGCGTCATCCAGCTCGGCAAGACCAACTGGCGCGTACGCTCCACCGAACTGTCGTACATCATCGCGCCCTGGGCCCGAGGCGAGGGCTACGCCTCCGAGGCCGCCCTCGTCACCGCCCGGTGGCTCTTCTCGGACCAGAAGTTCGAGCGCATCGAACTGCGCACGGCGGCCGACAACACCGCCTCCCAGCAGGTCGCCCAGAAGATCGGCTGTATCAGCGAGGGCGTGCTGCGCAACGCCTGTATAGCCCGCAGCCGTGCCGAGGACGGCACGTGGACGGACGTACGCACCGACTTCATCGTCTGGAGCCTGCTCCCCGAGGACCTGGAGGGCGTCGGCGGCCGGCTGCCCGATGGCTTCACGTCCTTCGGCGACTGGAACTGACCGGAACGGCCACCGTGCGCGAGCGCACCGCCGTCCCCTCCACCGGCTCCACCGGGTACTCTCACCAAGCCCGACCACGGGCCGCCCGCGACACGACACGCAGACGACCTGCGACATCCTCTGGAGACTGACGACGATGGCCGACCGGGTCACGGTGATCGGCTGGGACGGTTCGCCGCTGACCGACGCGGCACGCGCCGCCCTGGGTGCCGCCACGCTCGTGGCGGGTGCCGCCCACCACCTGGCGCTCCCCGAGGTACCCGCCGGCGCCGAGCGCATCCGCCTCGGCAGCGTCGCCCTCGCCGCCCGCCGCATCGCCGGCCACCGCGGCACGGCCGTCGTGCTCGCCGACGGCGACCCAGGCTATTTCGGCGTCGTGAAGACCCTGCGCGCCCCCGAGTTCGGCCTCGAGGTCGAGGTCGTCCCCGCCGTCTCCTCCGTCGCCGCCGCGTTCGCCCGCGCCGGCATGCCCTGGGACGACGCAGAGGTGGTCGTCGCACACCGCCGCACCCTGCGCCGCGCGGTGAATGTATGCCGAGCCCACACCAAGGTGGCCGTCCTCACCTCACCCGGCGCCGGCCCGGCCGAACTCGGCCTGCTCCTCGAAGGAGTCCACCGCTCCTTCGTCATCTGCGAGGAACTCGGCACCGAACGCGAGCGCGTCACGATCGTCTCCTCCGACCGGGCCGCCGACCACGCCTGGCGCGACCCCAACGTCGTCATCGTCCTCGGCGGCCCGGCCGGACCCGGCACGGCGGGGGAGGCCGGCGGCTGGATCGCCGGCCGCGACCCGTCCGCCGGGCCCCGCGGCTGGTCCCTGCCCGCCGAGTCGTACGGCGCCCCCCTCGGCGAGGGCGAGACCCAGCCGCTGCGCGCCTCCCAACTCGCCCGCCTCGGACCGCGCGTCGGCGACCTCGTGTGGGACATCGGCTGCGGCAGCGGCGCCTTCGCCGTCGAGGCGGCACGCGCAGGCGCCGCCGTCATCGCCGTCGACAGCGACCGGGCCGCCTGCGCCCGCACCGACGCCACCGCCCGCCGTCTCGGCGTCCAGCTCCAGATCGTGCACGGCACCGCCCCGCACATCCTGGAGAACCTCCCCGAACCGGACGTCGTCCGCGTCGGCGCCGGGGGAGCGGCCGTCGTCTCGGCGGTCGCCGACCGCCGCCCGCAGCGCATCGTCACGCACGCCGGCACCCGCGACGCCGCCGAACTCATCGGCCGCGACCTGACGGAGCACGGCTACGGCGTCGAGTGCGCCCTGCTGCAGTCCGTCGAACTCGACACCCGGGCCTGGACGGAGAAGGAACGGAGCGTCGCGTTCCTGCTCAGCGGCGTGCTGCCGCGGCGCAGCGCCTGATCCCGCCGCCGTCCCCGTGATCGGGTTGTCGTACTGCGCGCGGTAGGCTGGCCGATCGTTGCACCGCACGCGGGCGCCCGGCACTTCGTCGGTCAATGTCCGGAAAACCCGCCCGTTTTGGGGTGTGTGTGGTACGGCAGAACCGGAGGACGCGCAACGTGGCGCAGTCCACAGCGGAACCGTCGCGGATCAAGCTGCCGTGAGGGTGGCACGCCCGCGACAATGCCAGTGAATGGCTTTGTCGCCTTTTTGCGGCGGGCCGCTCGTGCCGCTGGGGACGCACGCTCGTTCTTCACAGCGGGGCGGTCGGTGCGCCGTCCCGGGCGAGCTGGTCGTAGGAGCACTAACCGATGGGCGAGGGGTACGCATGACCGACACCGGCCAGGTCCCGGGCGAGGGACTGCCGGAGAACGCAGGCATGGTGGAGCAGCCGGGCGCCCCCGCGCACGGTTCGTACACCTACCTCTCCGAACCCGAGACCACCGCCGAGGACGACGACCTGCTGCTGTTGCCGGGCGCCCAGGGAGCCTGGGGCAACGAGGTCGCCCCGCCCATGCCGGAGCCGGTCGCCGAGACCGTGCACGAGCCGGGCCCGCACGAGATCTCCGGCCGCGACAGCGGCTCGGTCGACCTCGGCGGCGTCCGGCTGCCCGACCCTCCGCCGATCCCGCCCGTCACTCCGCGCCGCCCGCTGCACCTCGGCCCGCCGCTGCCCGACAGCTCCGCCAGCCCGGTCCGCTCCCTCGCCGATCGCGGCCCGGCGGACGTGCCGCTGCGACAGCCCGTGCCGGCGTCGGCGGGACCCGAGTACCTCGACGCCCCGCGCGCCCCGGAGATGCCCTCGTCCCCGGCGGCGCCCTGGGACGCGCAGGTCACCCACCAGGCCCCGGTGAGCGCAGGGGCGGCCCCTGCGGAAACGGTTGTTCCGGAACCGCAGCCGGTGGCCGAGGCCGAGGCGCCTGTGCAGGTGGCCGAGGCCGTTTCCGCGCCTGAACCGGTTCCGGGAGAGGTGCCGGTCGTGGACGGTTCTGTTCAGGGCGGTGAGCCGGTGGTTGCCACTGGTCCCCCTGAGGCTTCTGTGCCGGTTGCCGTAGGCGACTCCGCCGACTCCGCCGACGCCGGCGATCAGGTTCCGGCGGCTGTCGAGGAGCAGGACGTGGTTCCCGCTCCTGTCGCCGAAGCCGTCCCGGTCGCCGAGGCCGCACCGGCCCCTGAAGCGGTCCCGTTCCCGGAGGCCGCGACCGCGCCCGAGGCTCCCGCCGAGACGCTCGAGGCAGCTCCCGCCGTGGCGCCGGAGCCGGTCGCTCCCGAGCCGGTCGCTCCCGAGCCGGTCGCTCCCGAGGCCGTCGCAGAAGCGCCCGCGGAGGTTGTCGGCCCCGAGGCCGCCGCACCCGGCCCGGACGCGACCGTCCCCGAGGCCGTGGCGCCGGAGCCGGACGCCCCCGGCGTCGAGGCCCCCGCGCCGGTCGCCGAGCCGATCGCCCCGCAGGCCGCCCCCGCTCCTGCCCCCGAGGCGCCGGCTCCACAGCCCGCCCCTGAGGCGCCGGCTCCGGTGGCCCCTGCCCCGGCCGCCGACGCACCGGAGGCACCAGCCGTACCGGTTCAGCCCGCCCCGGCCCCTGCCCAGGTCACCGAGACACCCGTGCCCGACGCGCCCGCCGAGGCCCCCGCACCGCCCCAGGCCCCCGAGGTAACGGAGCCCGCCCCCGTGGCCGAGGAAGTCGCTCCCGAGCCCGCCCCCGTGGTTGAGGAGGTCGCTCCCGCTCCGGCCCCCGCAGCCGCGGAAGTCACTCCCGACCCCGCCCCCGTGCCGATGGCCCCCGCGCCCGAGACCATGGACGTCCCCCCGGCACCCGCCGAGGACGTCACCGTCGTACTCCCCGAGCCGATCGCGGACGAGACGGCGGACGAGCGGACGGACGAGACGGCGGACGAGCAGACGGACGAGACGGCGGACGAGCGAACGGACGAGCGAACGGACGAGCAAAGCATGCAGCCGGTCCAGGGCCCCCAGCAGTCCCAGCCGCCCGCCGCCCCCCAGCCGGAACAGCCCGAGGAGCCGGAGCAGCCGGCCCCCGTCGCCACTGTCCCCGCACCCCGTGACGGCGACGCCGAACTCGTCCAGAACGCCGACGACCTGGACACCCGGGCCGCCGACCAGGAAGACTTGGCCGACCAGGCACGTCACGACGAAGAAAGCACGGCCGCAGTGGCAGAGGCACGACAGTCCACCGGCCCCGCCGCCCCCGCGTACGACGCCGCCGAGCGCGAGGCCGTACTGAAGGTCATGCGCGAACGCCGCGACATCCGCAACGGCTTCCGCAGCGACCCGATCCCGCACGAGGTGCTGCTCCGTGTCCTGGAGGCCGCCCACCACGCGCCCTCCGTCGGCCACTCGCAGCCCTGGGACTTCGTCGTGATCCGCTCCGCCGACACTCGGCGCGCGATGCACGAACTGGCCATGCGCCAGCGCGACGCGTACGCGAAGTCCCTCCCCAAGGGCCGGGCGAAGCAGTTCAAGGAACTGAAGATCGAGGCCATCCTCGACACACCGGTGAACATCGTCGTCACCGCCGACCCGACCCGCGGCGGCCGCCACACCCTCGGCCGTCACACCCAGCCCCAGATGGCGCCGTACTCGGCGGCCCTGGCCGTGGAGAACCTCTGGCTCGCCGCCCGCGCCGAAGGCCTCGGCGTCGGCTGGGTCAGCTTCTTCGACGAGCGCGAGATGGTCCGCGCCCTCGGCCTGCCCGACCACCTCGAAGTCATCGCCTACCTGTGCGTCGGTTACGTCGACGAGTTCCCTGACGAGCCCGAGTTGCTGCAGGCGGGCTGGTCCAAGCGCCGCCCGCTGTCCTGGGTCGTGCACGAGGAGACGTACGGCCGCCGCGCACTGCCCGGAGAGGAACCGCACGACCTGCTCGCCGAGACCGTGGCGCAGATCCGCCCGCTGGACGCCAAGGCGCTCGGCGAGGCGTGGGAGCGCCAGAAGCGTATGACCAAGCCGGCCGGTGCGCTGGGCATGCTGGAGATCATCTCCGCGCAGCTGTCCGGCCTGTCCCGCCAGTGCCCGCCGCCCATCCCGGAGCCCGCGGCCGTCGCGATCTTCGCCGGTGACCACGGAGTGCACGCGCAGGGGGTGACGCCCTGGCCGCAGGAGGTCACGGCCCAGATGGTGGCCAACTTCCTGGGCGGCGGCGCCGTCTGCAACGCCTTCGCCACCCAGGTGGGCGCCGAGGTCTGCATCGTCGACGTGGGCGTCGCCGCCGACCTCCCGGCCACCCCGGGACTGCTGCCCCGCAAGGTCCGGGCCGGTACGTCCGACCTGACCACCGGGCCCGCGATGACCCGCGAGGAGGCCAAGCAGGCCATCGAGGTCGGCATCGAGACCGCCCGCGACCTGGTCGCCGCCGGCAACAAGGCCCTGCTCACCGGCGAGATGGGCATCGCGAACACGACCGCCTCCGCCGCCCTGATCTCCGTCTTCACGGGTGCGGACCCGGCCGAGGTCACGGGCCGGGGCACCGGCATCAACGACGAGACCCTCGCCCGTAAGACGGAGGTCGTCCGCCGCGCGCTGGAACTCCACCAGCCGGACCCGGCCGACCCGATCGGCGTGCTCGCCGCGATCGGCGGCTTCGAGCACGCCGCCATCGTCGGCCTCCTCCTCGGCGGCGCCTCCCTGCGGACGCCGGTGATCCTGGACGGCGTCAGCGCCGGTGCCGCCGCCCTGGTGGCCCGCGCCATCGCCCCCGAGGTCCTGGCCGCCTGCATCGCCGGTCACCGCAGCGCCGAGCCGGGCCATGTCGCGGCCCTCAACAAGCTGGGCCTGCGCCCCCTGGTCGACCTCGACCTCCGCTTGGGCGAGGGCACGGGCGCCCTCCTGGCCCTGCCGCTGGTGCAGAGCACGGCCCGGGCGATGCACGAGGTGGCGACGTTCGACTCGGCGGGAGTCACTGAGAAGTAGGTGCCGAGGGCCGGCTCCGGTGCCCAGCCACTGGACCACCGGAGCCGTCCCGACTCCTGCCCATTAAAATTCGCACGTCAGGGCTACCGCACCGCCGTCAACAGGAGCCGCACCCCCATGGCCGAACACCCCGCCTACCCCGTAGGCCTCCGCCTCACCGGCCGCCGCGTGGTCGTTCTCGGCGGCGGCCAGGTCGCCCAGCGCCGCCTCCCGGCGCTGATAGCGGCAGGTGCGGACGTCTTCCTCGTGTCCCCCAGCGCCACCCCCTCCGTCGAAGCCATGGCGGACGCCGGCGAGATCACCTGGCAGCGGCGCCGCTACGAGGAAGGCGACCTCGAGAACGCCTGGTACGCCCTGATCGCCACCGGCGACACGGAGGCGAACACCCGGGCCTCCGCCGAAGCCGAGAGCCGCCGCGTCTGGTGCGTCCGTTCCGACGACGCCGACGAGGCGACGGCCTGGACCCCGGCCACCGGCCACAGCGAGGGCGTCACGGTCGCCGTCCTGACCACGGACGCCAAGGGCCGCGACCCCCGCCACACCGCCGCCGTCCGCGACGCGGTCGTGGAGGGCCTGCGCGACGGCACACTCGTCGCCCCGCACCACCGCACCCGCACCCCCGGAGTCGCCCTGGTCGGCGGCGGCCCCGGCGACCCGGACCTGATCACGGTCCGCGGCCGTCGCCTGCTCGCCGAGGCGGACGTCGTCATCGCGGACCGCCTCGGCCCGCGCGACCTCCTCGCCGAACTCCCGCCCCATGTCGAGGTGATCGACGCGGCGAAGATCCCCTACGGGCGCTTCATGGCCCAGGAGGCCATCAACAGCGCGCTGATCGAGCACGCGAAGCAGGGCAAGTCGGTGGTCCGCCTGAAGGGCGGCGACCCCTACGTCTTCGGCCGCGGCATGGAGGAGCTCCAGGCCCTCGCCGAGGTCGGCATCCCGTGCACCGTCGTCCCCGGGATCTCCAGCTCCATCTCGGTCCCGAGCGCGGCCGGCATCCCGGTCACCCACCGCGGCGTCGCCCATGAGTTCACCGTGGTCAGCGGCCATGTCGCGCCCGACGACGAGCGCTCCCTGGTCGACTGGCCGTCCCTGGCCAGGCTGACCGGCACGCTGGTGATCCTCATGGGCGTCGACAAGATCGGAAAGATCGCCGAGACGCTCGTCGCGCACGGAAAGCCGGCCGACACCCCCGTCGCCCTCGTCCAGGAGGGCACGACGGCCGCTCAGCGCCGGGTCGACGCCACCCTCGCGACGGTCGCGGAGAGGGTACGGGCCGAGGATGTGAAGCCCCCGGCGGTCATCGTCATCGGCGAGGTCGTGAAGGTGGGCGCCGAGAACCCCGCGCCCCGTGAGTAACCCCGGGTAACACAACCCGTACCGAGCCGTTGGCACCGCACCCAGGACAAGGCAGTATCACCCTGTGGCCGATCTCATCACCGTCGAGGACCCCGACGACCCGCGCCTCTCCGACTACACCGGCCTGACCGACGTGGAACTGCGCCGCAAGCGCGAACCCGCCGAGGGCCTCTTCATCGCCGAGGGTGAGAAGGTCATCAGAAGGGCCAAGGAAGCGGGCTACGAGATGCGGTCCATGCTGCTCTCGGCCAAGTGGGTCGACGTCATGCGCGACGTCATCGACGAGCTCCCGGCCCCGGTCTACGCGGTCAGCCCCGAGCTGGCCGAGCAGGTCACCGGCTACCACGTGCACCGCGGCGCGCTCGCCTCCATGCAGCGCAAACCCCTGCCCACGGCGGCCGATCTCCTGAGGACCACCCGCCGCGTCGTCATCATGGAGTCGGTCAACGACCACACCAACATCGGCGCGATCTTCCGCTCGGCCGCCGCCCTCGGCATGGACGCGGTCCTGCTCTCCCCGGACTGCGCCGACCCCCTCTACCGCCGCAGCGTGAAGGTCTCCATGGGCGCGGTCTTCTCCGTCCCGTACGCCAGGCTGGACACCTGGCCCAAGGGCCTGGAGTCGGTCCGCGAGGCCGGCTTCACCCTGCTCGCCCTCACCCCGGACGAGAAGGCCCGGCCCCTCGACGAGGCCGCCCCGCACACCATGGACCGCGTGGCCCTGATGCTCGGCGCGGAGGGAGACGGCCTGTCCACCCAGGCCCTGGTCGCCGCCGACGAGTGGGTCCGCATCCCCATGTCCCACGGCGTCGACTCCCTCAACGTGGGCGCGGCGGCAGCCGTGGCCTTCTACGCCGTCGCCACCGGCCGACCGCACGTCTAGACGCGGCCCTTCAGGTACGAGTCGTACCGTCCGGCCGCGCGGGCACGTCGCCCAGCGGCTGCGACCGGTGGACCTGCTGTTCCCGTACGCCGCCTCCGTCACCGCCGAGTCCCCGCGCCGGGCCCTGACAGCCCTGCACCAGGGCGATGCCGATCGCCACCAGCAGCGTGACCACGACGAACACGAACAGCCGCTGCCGCAGCAACCGCGGATTGGCGGGCCGCAGCCCGGTCCCCGTCCTGGACGGACGCCCCGTACCGCTGTGCGGGGCGGGTCGGCTGCCGCTGCCCGACCGGGTCCCGTTGCGTCCGGTGGGCGTCGGTCGCGCCCCGGAACGCCCCGGTGCGCCGCGGCCCCGTGCCGGAGTCCTGCCGCGGTTCGCGCCACCCGCCGACCGGTTCCCGTTCCCGCTTCCCGCGGGCCGCGCTCCGCCCCGGGCACCTGCTCCGCCCTGGGAAGCCGTACCGTCCGCGGACGGAATCCCGTCCCGGGACGGGGAGGAGCCCCGCGGTGGGGGAGTGCCCCGGCCCCGCTGCGCGCCGGCCGGCCCCGCACCCTGCGGTCCCTGCGGACGCCGGGTCCGGTCGGGGTAGGTGTCGACCGGCCGCTCGGTCTCCGCACCGCGCGGCGCCGGCGGCCGTACCCCGGCGAGGTCCTGCGCCTCCCGGGCCGCGATCTCCTTGAGTCGCAGCGACAGTTGGAGCGTGCTGGGCCGCTCCTCGGGGTCCTTCGCCAGGCATGCCCGGACGAGCGGGGCCAGCGCGTCGGGCACGCCGTGCAGCTGTGCCTCCTCGTGCACGACGCGGTACAGCATCACCTCGGAACTGCCGTGCCCGAACGGTGAGTCGCCCATCGAGGAGTACGCGAGCGTGGCCCCCAGCGAGAACACGTCCGTGGCCGGCGTGACGGCCGCACCGCGCACCTGCTCCGGTGCGAGGAAGCCCGGCGAGCCGACCGCGGTGCCGACGTGGGTGAGCGTCGAGGCGCCGGTGGCCCAGGCGATGCCGAAGTCGATGATCCGCGGCCCCTTCGGGGACAGCAGGATGTTGGACGGCTTCAGGTCCCGGTGCACGACCCCGGCCTCGTGCACGGCGACCAGGCCCTCCGAGAGGGCGGCCCCGACGGCCGCGACATCGGCGGCGCCGAGCGGTCCCTCGGCGGCGATCTTGTCGTGCAGGGAAGGTCCGGGTACGTACTGCGTGGCGAACCAGGGCCGGTCCGCTTCGAGGTCCGCGGCCACCAGCCGGGCCGTGCAGCCGCCGCGGATCCGCCGCGCCGCCGAGACCTCGCGCGCGAAGCGTGAGCGGAACTCCTGGTCCTCCGCCAGGTCGGGGCGGATGACCTTGAGCGCGACCCGTTGCCCCTTCTTGTCGGAGCCCAGGTAGACCACGCCCATCCCGCCCGCGCCGAGCCGTCTGTGAAGCCTGAACGAGCCGACGACGCGCGGGTCCTCGCGCCTCAGGCGCATCATCGCCATGTTCATCCCCGCTGCCCGGTCCTGTGACGAGCCACAGCTTACGTTTCCACGGCCGCCCACGCGCAGAGGCCGCGCCCTCTCGGGCCGATGGATTGTCAGTGGTGGGTGGGAGACTTGAAGCGTGGTCAGGGGGCGTGCGGACAGGCCGTGTTCGCGCGAGAGGCAACCCCAACCACCTGCCACGGAAGGGGGATTGGACCCGTGAAGGGTGACCGTGTGGAGATAGTCGTGGACGCCGGTGACACGACGCGCACGTATGAGGTCGTGGCGAGCAGGGCGGGCCGCAGGGTGGAGACGGCGGTACGCCGAGGTGTCGTAGAAGTGAGCGAAGTCACCCGTAGTGGGGCAGTCGTGCGTACGGCCCGTTTCATGGCGAACCGGGTGCTGGCGCTGGTGGAACAGCCTGTTCCGCGGGAGGAAAGCTCGGACAAAGCGGGGTGAGCCGGGCATCCCTTCGGGGAAGACCCTGAGACCTGGCTCTCCGTCTCCACCCAGGGGAGTACATCGCGGGGAGCGGCTCATCCTCCGGGAGGCCCGGCAATCGGTACGAGGGCATGACGCCCGGGGAGGGCCGGACGCCTAGATTTGAGGTCAAGCGGCGGGTGTAGCACTCGTCCCCCGAGGTCAGACGCCCGCCGCTGCCAAACGACAACTGAACGGTCAGGAGAGGGACCATGGCCCACACGGCACCGCGGACGCTGGTCCGCACGCGTGAGCGCAGTACGGGCCGCCGCCACCCCCTGGTGGCGACATTGATGGCCCTTCCCCTGGCGGTCCTGCTCCTCCTCGTCTTCGACGGGTGGGAGACAGTGGCCACACAGGCGTCGTCCGTGGGAGAGATGCTGGGGCGCTGAGAGGCGACCCCCAGGCCCGGAAGAGCGGTCCGGGCGGGGACATCCACCCATGAAACCCCGTGGGGACGGGGGTATGGCGGACGGCAAAAATGCCGGCGCAGCTGGGGAGCTGCGCCGGCATTGCTTTTCTCGGCCTAGCTGCGGGCATGCGTGCCCCCCCCCGTGCCTTAAGGGCCTGGGAGGTGCCCCCAGGGCGGCACGGGTGGGCGCAGCGGCACCTCGTCGCGCCGAGCTGCGCACCCACCCGCCCCTCAGCACCAGCGCCGAGCACCTGAAGCCGACAGCTCCCTACGCCCCCGCCCCACCTCGCCGTACCCTCACCCCGTGACCCCCGCCCCCCTCCTGGCCGACCTCACCGCCAAGGCCCGAGCAACCGCCCACGCCCGCTCATCGCCCTGCCCCTGCGGCGCAGCCACCCTCGCGGACGGCCCCGACGCGACGGTCGTCCGCCACGCCGGCATCGTCGCGAAGGCCCACCCCCCGGAATCCGACCGCGCCGAACTGACCAGCCGCCTCACGCTGGCCACCCGCCACCCCGAGATCCTCCTGGCACCGCTCACTCCCACCCCGGCCGACCTGCACGGCAGGCTTGTGACGTTCTGGCCGTACGGAACCCCCGTGGACCCGGACGACCCGGACGCCGCGCCCTGGGAGGCCGCCGCCACACTCCTCGCCCGGCTCCACCGCACCCCCGCCCCCGACACCCTCCCCACCATGCGAGGCCCCGCCAAGGCGGCCCGGGCCATCGACAAGCTCCGCAACGCCGGCCCGCATCCCGCAGCCGCCCCCGTCCTGCGGGCCTGGGACACCCTCCCCGCCTGGGCCCGTGCCGAGGCCCCGATGCCGCACACCCGCACCCTCTGCCACGGCGACCTCCACCTCGGCCAGCTCATACGCCACCCCGCCCCGGAAGGTCCCTGGCTGCTGATAGACGTCGACGACCTCGGCGTCGGCGTCCCGGCCTGGGATCTCGCCCGCCCCGCCGCCTGGTACGCCTGCGGACTGCTCCTGCCCGAGGAATGGGCCCGGTTCCTCGCCGCATACCGGGAGGCCGGCGGCCCGGCCGTACCCGCCGACGGCGACCCCTGGCCCGCTCTCGACGTCCCCGCTCGTGCCCTCACCGCGCAGACCGCGGCCCGGGCCGTCGCCAAGGCGGCCGCGGCCGGCCGTGACCTGGACGAGGTCGAGCAGTCCGTCGTGGACGCCTGTGACCGAATGGCTGCCCTCCCGCCGCAGTTGGCACAGGAGCACGCGAAGTAGGGTGCAACCGACCACAGCGGGACAGAGTCTGTCCTGGCGAGACACGAAGCAGGACCGACCGGCGAGGAGTTGAACCACCATGCAGTGTCCGAAGTGCCGTGCGCCCATGCACACGTACAACCGCAACGGTGTCCAGATAGAGCAGTGCAGCGGCTGCCGCGGGATCTTTCTCGACTACGGCGAGCTGGAGTCGCTGACCCGCCTGGAGTCCCAGTGGTCCCAGGGCGCGCCGCCGCCCCCGCCCGCCCCGCAGGCCTACCCCGCCCCTCCCGCTCCCGCCTGGGGCGCCCCGCACGGCGGCCACGGTCATCACGGCGGCCACGGCCACCACGGTCACCACCGCAACAAGGGCTTCGGGCACATGCTGTTCTCGTCGTGACCCGGTCGCCCCACGACAAGAGCCCCCGGCCGCGAACGGCCGGGGGCTCCGGTGTGGTGTGGACGATACTGGGATTGAACCAGTGACCTCTTCCGTGTCAGGGAAGCGCTCTCCCGCTGAGCTAATCGTCCTCGGGACCATGACCACTCGGTGAAGCGGATCATGGGCACTGCGTGCGCGATACTGGGATTGAACCAGTGACCTCTTCCGTGTCAGGGAAGCGCTCTCCCGCTGAGCTAATCGCGCGGGTTCGGATCTTGAAGCAGATCCAGTGGACGATACTGGGATTGAACCAGTGACCTCTTCCGTGTCAGGGAAGCGCTCTCCCGCTGAGCTAATCGTCCTTGGAGGTGGAGACGGGATTTGAACCCGTGTAGACGGCTTTGCAGGCCGTTGCCTCGCCTCTCGGCCACTCCACCAGGAGTGCAGGGGGCCGGGAAGTCCCCTGTTCCTGCGAGCGGACGACCAGGTTCGAACTGGCGACCTCAACCTTGGCAAGGTTGCGCTCTACCAACTGAGCTACGTCCGCTTGTCGTTTCCGGTTCGCTCTCGCGGCCCGGCGACGTGTTGAACTCTAGCGGATTCCGGGGCCAGCACAAAAACGCGTTTGTGCAGCGTGCTGCGCTTCCCCTGCTCAGGGATGTCGCGGAGCCCCGGAAGGGACATCCTCCGGTCACCCCCAGGACACCGCCATAGACTCGACTGTGTGTCCGACCTCCCTCCCCTGGCCCGCTTCGGCGACCGCGTCGCCACCGGGCTCCTCGACGTCACCGACGATCCCGAAGCCCTGGAATCCAGCGGCTTCTGGGCCGTCTGCGCCGACTTCGAGGGCCGTCTGACCTGCGCCCGCTTCGGGGACGTGCGGGAGCAGCCCGTGCCCGCCCCCGTGCCCGGCGCATGGCGCGCGCCGGCCGCGGACGACTGGACGTCCTCCCTCGACCACGCCGCGTACACGGCGGCCGTACGGCGGATCCGCGAGCACATCGCGGCCGGCGAGGTCTACCAGGCGAATCTGTGCCGGGTGCTGTCCGCGCCCGTCGCCCCCGGCGCCGACGTGGACGCCCTCACCGCGCTGCTGGCCCGCGGCAACCCGGCGCCGTATGCGGGAACGATCCGCCTGCCCGGGCACGGTGTGGAGATCGCCACCGCGTCACCCGAACTGTTCCTGCGGCGCGACGGGCGGGTCGTCGAGTCCGGGCCCATCAAGGGCACCGGCCGCACCGAGGCGGACCTGCTGGAGAAGGACTACGCCGAGAACGTGATGATCGTGGACCTGGTCCGCAACGACATCGGGCGGGTCTGCGCCACGGGCAGTGTGACGGTGCCCGATCTGTGTGCCGTCGAGAAGCATCCGGGGCTGGTCCATCTCGTCTCGACGGTCCGCGGCGAGCTGGAGGAGGGGTCAGGCTGGGCCGAACTGCTCGGCGCCGCCTTTCCGCCCGGTTCGGTCACCGGCGCGCCCAAGTCGAGCGCCCTGCGGATCATCGACGCGCTGGAGACGGCGCCCAGAGGGCCGTACTGCGGCGGGATCGGCTGGGTCGACGCCGACCGGCGGGTGGGGGAGCTGGCCGTCGGGATCCGTACGTTCTGGATCGACCGGGGAGACGGCATGCTGCGTTTCGGCACCGGCGCGGGGATCACCTGGGGATCGGACCCCGAGGGGGAGTGGCGGGAGACCGAGCTGAAGGCGTCCCGGCTGCTCGCGATAGCGTCGGGAGGGTATGAGGTGAGTGGAGAGGACCTGACGTGAAGATCTGGCTCGACGGCGGGCTGCAGGACAGCGAGTCCGCCCGCGTCTCCGTCTTCGACCACGGGCTGACCGTGGGCGACGGCATCTTCGAGACGGTGAAGGCCGTGGACGGCAGGCCGTTCGCGCTCACCCGGCACCTCGACCGGCTGACCCGGTCGGCGCGCGGCCTCGGTCTGCCCGACCCGGACCACGACGAGGTGCGCCGCGCCTGTGCCGCCGTCCTCGAGGCCAATCCCGCGCCGCTCGGCCGCCTCCGGATCACCTACACCGGCGGCCACGGCCCGCTCGGTTCCGACCGCGGCGAGCACGGCCCGACCCTCGTCGTCGCCCTCGGCGCGACCAGCCGCCGCCCCGACTCCACCGCCGTGATCACGGTCCCCTGGACCCGTAACGAGCGCGGCGCGCTCACCGGCCTGAAGACCACCTCGTACGCCGAGAACGTCGTGGCCCTCGCCCGAGCCCGTGAACGGGGCGCTTCCGAGGCCCTGTTCGGCAACACGGTGGGACAGCTCTGCGAGGGCACCGGGTCCAACGTCTTCGTCGTCCTGGACGGCGAGATCCACACCCCGCCGGTCGCCTCGGGCTGTCTCGCGGGCATCACGCGCGCGTTGGCGATCGCGTGGACCGGCGCCCGGGAGACCGATCTGCCGCTGGACGTGCTGGAGCGGGCCGACGAGGTCTTCCTGACGTCCACGCTGCGGGACGTGCAGGCCGTGCACCGCGTCGACGACCGTGAGCTGCCGGGCGCGCCGGGCCCGGTGACCGCCAAGGCCATGCGGATCTTCGACGAGCGCTCCGGGCACGACCTCGATCCCTGACAGCCCCCGCTCATTCGGCTGAACCGGGGCCTGGTTGCGGGTAGAACACCCCTGATGACCACGACCCTGCGGCCGACCGAGCCGCTTCAGCAGAACGCCGACGGGACGCGCTCACGCCGCTTCCAGGTGTGTGTGAACAGCCGTCCCGTAGGAGCGATACACCTCGGCACGCATCCCGTGTTCGGCGACGCGGTGGCCCGGATCATGAAGCTGCGCATCGAGGAACCGGACCGCAGACGCGGCCGGGGCACGGTGGCCGCGCTCGCCGCCGAGGAGGTGGCGCGCGGCTGGGGGTGCCGGCGCATCGAGGCGACGGTGCCCGCCGACGCCGGGCCGGCGCTCCGGCTCGCCACCGCGCTCGGCTACGTCGTGCGCAACCGCGGCATGGAGAAGCCGCTCGGCGACACCCCGCCGGAACTGCCCGCGGGCAGCCGGGGCCGGCCCATGACCGAGGCGGAGTTCGGCCCCTGGCTGGAGCAGGGCAAGGCGGACTACGCGCGGAGCTGGACCGAACGGGGCGTGCCGGAGGCCGAGGCCCGGGCCAAGTCCGAGCGGGACCACGCCACCCTGCTGCCCGACGGCCTCGCCACCACCGGCACACTCATCAGCGTGCTGGAACACCAGGGGACGGCGGTGGGCACGCTGTGGCTGGCGGTGCGCGCGAACGACTCCTTCGTCTTCGACGTCGAGACCCACGCCGCCCACCGGGGGAAGGGGCACGGCCGCACCCTCATGCTGCTGGCCGAGGCCCAGACGATCGCCGAGGGCAGACGGACCATCGGCCTCAACGTCTTCGCAGGCAACACCCCGGCCGAACGGCTCTACGCGTCACTCGGCTACGAGAACCGGCGGTACGCCATGTACAAGCCGCTGTTGTAGGGGTCCGGCGGGGGCCGATGCAGGGGTCCGGCGGGGGCCGGGTCAGCCCTGCTCCTGCCCGGCCAGCAACCGGTCCGCGATCTCCTCGATCCGCTCGCGCAGCCCCTCCTGGCTCTTGCCGCCGTCGAGCCGCTCGCCGTCGATGACATAGGTCGGGGTGCCGGTCACGCCGATCGCCTTGCCCTCGGCCTGGTCGGCGTCCACGATCAGGATGTGCCGGCCGTCGATCAGCGCGGTGTCGAACTCCTCGGCGTCCAGGCCCAGTTCGCCGGCCACCTCGACCAGGAAGGGTTCCCCCTTACGGGCCAGCTCCTCCACCCGTCCCAGCAGGGCCTCGGCGTACGGCCATCCCCGGCCCTGCTCCCACGCCTCCTCCGCGGCCTGGGCGGCGGCGAAGGCGTGCTTGTTCTTCTCCAGGGGGAAGTGCCGCAGCCGCAGCTCCAGACGATCGCCGTAGCGGGCACGCAGCGACCGGAGGTCGTCCAGCGCGGTGCGGCAGTCAGGGCACTGGAGGTCGCACCAGATCTCGAGGACGGGGGCGGCGGACGGGGCAGGGGTGGAGTTGCTCATGCCGACAGTCTTCCAGCCCGTGCACCTGCAACGGCACCTGCGGAGGAGGCGACCCGGAGATCTCCCTGATGTAGGGGCGAGCCATGGCCCGCCGGGGTGCGGCGGGTGCAGGATGGAAGGGACGAAGTGCCCCTGCCCGAGCGCGCCACGCCTGGAGGACCGGATGATTGCCGAGACCGTCTGCTCCGCCGTGTCCGCGGCAGGCCTGGGCATTGCGGCCATCACGGCGTACCGCAGGCGTTTCCTCGCCGCGGCCCGCATCGCGGCGTACTCGCTCGTGCCGATCGGCCTGGTCATGACGGGAGTCGTCGAATGGCTGGCCGACACCGCGTTCAGCCCGACCGCCTGGGCGGGCTTCGGAGTGCTGGGCCTCGCGTGGGCGCTGTTCGCGACCACCCGCGTCGTGGAGCGCCGCCGCGGCGGCACCCGCAAGGAGCGCAGAGCGGCCCGCGCGGCGGACCGGACCGAGGCGGTGGCCCCGGCGGCCTCGGCGCCCTCCCTGGGACAGGGCGGGCAGGGCTCCCGCCCGGCGTCCAGGGGAGAGGACGACTTCGGCGACATCGAGGCCATCCTCAAGAAGCACGGCATATGACCGCTGGCCGCGCGCCGGACTGAATCGTCACAGTGGGTCCGAGGACGCGCGGAAATGATCACAACCTGAACCGGACCTCACGCAATCGGCGCACCCTCGGGCGGAACGAGGGCGCTGATCGCGCCCGGCGGGGCGGCTGCGTCATCATCGCGGCGAGATGCTGGACACGACGAGACAGAGCGACCCCGCGCCGCCGCAGGACGAGCCCCGTGGTTGTCTCTTCGCCCTTTCCCAGCCACCGCTGATGATCTTCCTTGCGGTGATCGGGTGTCTGCTGCTCATGGCGTCGTTGCACGATCTGCTGATGCTCTGAGCCGTAACCGCGGTACCCGGCGCCACCCGCCGGGGCCGCGTCGGCATCGACATCAGCCCGCGGCCTCCCTGCGGCGCGCCCGGTACGCGGCCACGTGCAGGCGGTTACCGCAGGTGCGGCTGTCGCAGTACCGCCGGGAGCGGTTGCGGGAGAGATCCACGAAGGCACGGCGGCAGTCGGGCGCCTCGCACCGCCGCAGCCGCTCCTGCTCCCCGGCGACCACGAAGAACGCCAGTGCCATCCCGCAGTCGGCCGCCAGGTGGTCGGCGACGGAGGCACCCGGTGCGAAGTAGTGCACATGCCAGTCGTAGCCGTCGTGGTCCGTGAGCCGGGGCGTGGTGCCGGCGGCCGCGACCAGCTCGTTGATCAGTCCGGCGGCGGCCCGCGCGTCGGGGGCGGCGAAGACGGCGGCGAACCGCCCGCGGATCTTCCGCACCGCGGAGAGGTCGAACTCCGAGAGCACGCCGACATCGCTGATCTCGTGGTTGCCCACGAAATCCGTGAGCGTCGCCACGTCCGGCAGCCCGTCCGCCGCCGTGTCGTCCTCCGGTGCGGTGTTCACCAGATCGACCACGGTGTCGAGGGCGCACCGGGTGTCGTGGGTGATCAGCACGATTCGCTCCCTGGCCTGGGGGTCGGGCAGGCGCCCGCCGATGCTGGCCGATGGTAATGGCTCCGCATCGACCGGACCTCCCTCACGCCCGCACATGGCTTCGATCGCACATGGCTTCGATGAGAACGCTGCCGGGCCCGCCATGGTTCCCGCCTACCGACAGTGACGACGAACGTTCCCGTCACCTCCCGGATCTGCCCGCCGACGCGCGTGAACCGGCGCCGACTCCGCGTGATCCGCGGTGCCGACGCCGGTGTATCCCGTATGCGGTTGTCCGAGCCCGAGCCGTCTCCCCGAGTCGACGGCGCCGGGCGGCCTTGTGAGGGCCTCGCCCTAGCTTTCCGCCAGGATGTGCGAGAGCTCCTGATCGAGGTCGAAGTGCCGGTGCTCCGTGCCGGGCGGCACGGCGGCGTCGGTCCGCTTCAGGAAGGACTCCAGGGCCCGTGCCGGGGCCTCGAGCAGGGCCTCGCCCTCCGGTGAGCTCAGGGCGATGCACACGACGCCCTGGCCGTGACTGCGCGACGGCCAGACGCGGACGTCGCCGGTGCCGGTAGGGCGATGAAGTCCCTCGGCGAGGAGGTCGCGGGCGAACACCCACTCGACGGTCTCCTCGGCTCCGGTGTGGAAGGTGGCGTGCACGGCGTAGGGGTCGGCCGTGTCGTACCGCAGGCCTGCGGGGACAGGCAGGGAGGACTCGCTCGACACAACGAGGCGCAGGTGCAGCTCGCAGCTGACCGTGGTGTTCATAAGCGCCAGGGCCTTTCGCTCAGTGTGCGCTCGGGGATTCGCACGTCGGCGAAATCGACATGCCACCTACGGTGCCGTTGTAAACCCCTCTGAGTGTTTTGCGTGCCTTTACGTAACTCTTCCGGCCGAGAGATCGTTCGCGTCGTGCGTCCATTCCGGTGACTGGTTTCGCTCGGGTAGTGTTTGGCCGTATGAATACGGGGAGTAACGAGCCGGGCGAGGTGGCCATGGCATCGGACGAGACGGGAACGGACGAGGTGGGCAGCGAGCAAGAGCAGGGGCTTGGCTCGCGGGCGCCGGAATTCATCAAAGCGCGCCGGGCGCTGCACGTGAGCTGGCAGGTCGGGGTTTTCATCATCGGGCTCGCGGTCGTCGTGGCCGGCATCATCATGCTGCCCCTGCCCGGGCCGGGCTGGGTCGTGATCTTCGGCGGCATGGCGATCTGGGCGACCGAGTTCGTATGGGCCCAGCTGGTGCTCCGCTGGACCAAGCGGAAGGTCACCGAGGCGGCGCAGCGTGCCCTGGACCCCAAGGTGCGGCGGCGGAACATCATCCTGACGACCATCGGGCTGGTGATCGTGGCCGTACTGGTCGGTATCTACGTGTGGAAGTTCGGCATAGTCATGCCGTGGAAGATCAAGGACCAGTGACTCGCGTCGGGGTGCCGGTGTCGGTCTCACGCTGGTCACAGGCACCCCCTGACATGGGGTAATGTTCTTCCTGCGTCCGGGCGATTAGCTCAGTGGGAGAGCGCTTCGTTCACACCGAAGAGGTCACTGGTTCGAACCCAGTATCGCCCACCCGGATCAACGGCCCACCTGCGATTGAGCAGGTGGGCCGCTTCGTTGTGGGCGGGTGCGCGTGTTCGGCGGGTGCGCGCGATCCGCGCCAGGGGTGACCCGGGGGAGCGCGACCGTCCGGGCCGTCCGGCCGTGGTGTCCACGCCACGGGGTCGTCTGGCTGTGGCGCCCGCGCCCCCCGGGCCGTCCCGCTGTGGCGCCCGCACCCTCGGGCCGTCCGGCCGTGCCGCCTGTGCCGTCCGCCCGCGTCCCCGGAGCGTCGGTCCGTGCCACCTGTGGCCCCGGACCCTCCGGGTTGTGGCGCCCGCCCGCCTCTCCGGGCCGCCCGTGCCACCCACCCGCGGCCCCCGTGTCGTCCGGCCCGACCGCCCCGATTCCGCCGCCGACCCCCGGTGAGCCCTTTCGTTGCCCCGCGTCGCGACCCCCGGCCCTCACCACCCGCCCCACGCCCCGACGGCACCCCCACCCAAGCGCCACATGGCCGGAACCAGACCCCGCCCCGCCACCCCCGGCCCTCTGCCTCACCGTCGTCTTTCGGTCGCCCCCGAAACCCGCACGACCGGCCCGTAGTCGTTCGCCCCTTCGGCCGCACACGCCTCACCAGCAACGTCCTCCCACCCGGCCCTCGCCCCCGCCTCCTCGCCCCGCTCCGCCCCCGACCCGCTCGGTAAGAAATTCTTGTCCGAATCATTGACGCACTCTCAGCCCCTCCGTACCTTGTGCCAGCAAGCGCTTACTTGAAACGATTCATGCGAGCGGGACGACGTGCGGGGAGGTCCAACCGTGGTGAACGGCAGGAATGTTGAGAGACGTACGGTCCTGAAGGCGGCCGGGGCCACGGCGGCCACGCTCGGTCTGGCCGCGACGACCGGCTGTGGTGGTGATGGAGGGACCTCCGCCGACGGGACGGTGACGATTCGTTATGCGTGGTGGGGTGCGGAGGACCGCGCCCAGAGAATCAACAAGACCATCGCGCTCTTCGAGAAGAAGTACCCGAAGATCAAGGTGAAACCGGACTTCCAGCCCTATCTCGACTTCTGGAAGAAGTTCAACACCCAGGCCTCCGGGGGAAATCCGCCGGACGTCTTCCAGAATGCCATCGGCTTCCTCCGTAAATACGACGCGAAGAACGTGCTGCTCGATCTCAGCGAGCAGGCCGAGGCGGGCAACCTCCGGATGGAGGGATTCCGGGCCGGACTGGAGAAGTTCGGCGAGGTCGACGGCAAGCTCCTCGGTGTTCCGGTCGGTTCCAACTCGATGTCCCTGGTGATAGACAAGCCCGTCTACACCCGGGCCGGCGTCAAGCCCGAGCAGGGCTGGACCTGGGACGACTTCGACGCGGCGATGAAGAAGATCCGGGACAAGACGGGGCGCGCCGGGGACAGCGGGATGTACGGCGTCATGTACCTCTACGACCTGTACCTGCGCCAGAACGGCAAGGCGTTCTTCACCACGGACGGACTCGGCTTCACCGAGGCTGACCTGACGGACTGGTGGACGAAGGCGAAGAAGGGTGTGCGGGAGGGCATCTACGCCGATGCCAAGAAGGTCGTCCAGAACAAGCCCAAGTCGGCGGTCGCCGCCGAGCTCGCCGGAGGCGAGTTCACCTGGGACAACTTCACCGTTCGCTACACCTCCGAGGGCAAGAGCGAGTACGGCCTGGCCCCCATCCCGACCACGGACGGCAAGAAGACCGGCCAGTACCTCGGCTCGCTCATGCTGAGCGCCTCCAAGCGCACCCAGCACCCCAAGGAGGTCGCCCAGTTCATCGACTTCATGGTCCACGACCCCGAGGTCGCCAAGATCATGGGCTACGACCGCGGTGTGCCCGCTACGCAGGCCCAGTACGACGCGTACCAGCCGACCGACGAGGTCAACAAGGCGATAGCCGCCTACGAGGAGTCCCTCGTCAAGGCCGGAGTCCTGGAGCCCATCACACCGCACCCGAACGGCGCGGACATCTGTGAGTCCGCGTTCCTGCGCATCGCCGAGGAGCTCGCCCTGGGCAAGAGGTCGGTGGACGAGGCCGTCAAGCAGTTCTTCACCGAGTCGAAGACGGCTCTCGGCACCTGATGGGAACCACCGTGACACACGCCCCTGCGATGGAGGGCCTGACCCAGGACTCCGAGCCGCGGCACGGTCCGGTGAAGCCCGCGCGCCCCGCCGCCCTCAAGCGGCGGCGGCGCCGGGAGAACCTGGCCGGCTATCTCTTCATGTCCCCGTGGATCGCCGGGTTCCTGCTGCTCACCGCGGGTCCGATGGTCGCCTCGCTCTACTTCGCGTTCACCGACTACAACCTGTTCGACGCGCCCCAGTGGATCGGCCTCGACAACTTCTCCGAGATGTTCGGCGATCCGCGCTGGCGTCACTCGGTGCAGGTCACGCTCTGGTACGTCGTCGTCGGGACGCCGCTGAAGCTGATCGCGGCCCTCGGGGTGGCCCTGCTGCTGGCCCAGAGCCGGCGCGGGCAGGCCTTCTACCGGGCCGCCTTCTACGCGCCGTCGCTGATCGGGGCGAGCGTCTCCATCGCGATCGTGTGGAAGGCGATCTTCTCGGACGACGCCATCGTGGACCGGATGCAGAAGAGCTTCGGGATCGACGTCGGTGGCTGGACCGGCGATCCCGACATGATCATCTACAGCCTGGTGGCGCTCACCGTCTGGCAGTTCGGCGCCCCCATGGTCATCTTTCTGGCCGGCCTCAAGCAGGTCCCGCGTGAGCTGTACGAGGCCGCCGAGGTCGACGGGGCGGGCAAGCTGCGCCGGTTCTGGAACATCACGCTGCCGATGATCTCCCCGGTGCTCTTCTTCAACGTCCTGCTGGAGACGATCCACTCGTTCCAGATCTTCAGCTCGGCGTACATCGTCGGCGGCGGTGCCGGAGGCAACGCCTGCGGTCCGGCCGACGGCTCGATGGTCTACACCTGCTACCTCTATGTCCAGGGCTTCGAGAACAGCCGGATGGGTCTGGCCTCCGCCATGGCCTGGATGCTGCTCGTCGCGGTCGCCCTGGTGACGGCGGTGCTGTTCTGGTCCCAGAAGCGCTGGGTGCACTACGAGGAGGGCGCGTGATGAGCTCCACCGGACTCTCGACTTCGCGTCACAAACTGCCCGGTTCCCTCGCCTGGCACCTGGGTTCCCTGCTGATCCTCGCGGTGATCCTCTACCCGGTGATCTGGGTCCTCGGCGGTTCGTTCAAGAAGAGCGAGGATGTCGTCGGCAGCCTGGATCTCTTCCCGGGCGATCCGGTCCTCTCGAACTACACCAGTCTCGCCGACGGCATCGCCGACATCCCGATCTCCACGTTCTTCTTCAACTCGCTGTTTCTCGCGGTCGGTTCGGTGATCGGGATCCTGGTGTCCTGCTCGCTGACGGCGTACGCCTTCGCGAGGATCAGGTTCGCGGGCCGCAATCTGCTGTTCGCGCTGATGATCGGCACTCTCCTGTTGCCGTACCACGTGCTGCTGATCCCGCAGTACGTGCTGTTCCGCAACATGGAGATGATCAACACCTACACCCCGCTGCTGCTCGGGAAGTACCTGGCCACCGAGGCGTTCTTCGTCTTCCTGATGGTGCAGTTCATGCGCAACCTGCCCAAGGAACTCGACGAGGCGGCCAGGCTCGACGGCTGCGGCCACCTCCGGATCTACTGGACGATCATGCTGCCGCTGTGCCGCCCGGCCCTGATCACCAGTGCGATCTTCACGTTCATCAACGCCTGGAACGACTTCATGGGCCCGCTGATCTACCTCAACGAGCCCGACAAGTACACGGTCTCGCTCGGCCTGAAGATGTTCGTCGACCAGGAAGGGCTGGCCAACTACGGCGGCATGATCGCCATGTCGCTCGTCGCGCTGCTGCCGGTTCTCGCCTTCTTCCTGGCCTTCCAGCGGTATCTGATCGACGGCATGGCCACATCGGGTCTGAAGGGCTGAGGCGAGCATGGCCGGGACCCGAGTGAAGGCGCGGGGCGAGTCGGTGTTCGCCGAGCGGTTCGCGGTGTTCGCCGAGTGTCTGCTGACCGGGGTGTGGATCGCGGTGGCCTCGCTGGGGGTCGTGACGTATCCGGCCGCGTTCGCCGCCGGCGCACGGCATCTGCGGCGTCGTACCGCGCACGAGGGCGGTGGGTGGCGGGAGTTCGTCGCCGACTTCCGCATGGCTCTGCGCGGCGGGTGGCTCGCCGGGCTCGCCGGGTGGGCCGCGGTCGCCGCGGTCTCGGTGGACGTCCAGGCGGCCCGGGCGGGGATTCCCGGCGGGCCGCTCGTCGGAGCCGTCGGGGTCGTGGCGCTGATCGCCTTCGTCGTGGCGGGGCTGCGCGCGGCGGCGGTCTGGGAGCCGGACGCCCGCTGGCGCACGCTGCTCGCGCAGGCCTGGCGCCGGACGGTTCTCGACCCGGCCGGGTCCTTCCTGATCATCGCCGGGCTGGCCGTGGTGGTCGTGTCCGCCTGGTTCGCCGCGCCGCTGGCGGTCCCCGTCCTCGGGGCCGTCGCGGCGGCGGCCGTCGCCGTGGAGGAGCGGTACCGGCACCGCTGACCGGCGGTCCCCTCACTCCAGGTCGGCGCCCCGGGCGCCGCGCCGCATCTCTCACTGTCATGCCCCTGACCGGATCAGCCACGCGGAATCGCTTCCCGCACGGACAAGGAAAGGCAGCATCTCTATGTCTCCCATCCCCCGCAGGTCCCTCCTCAAGGCGGCCGCCGTCGCCGGAGCCGCCGCCCAGTTCAGCTGGGCACTGGGGGCGCAGAACGCGCAGGCGGCCCCCGGCGCCGAGCCCGCCGACGCCGACCCGGTGACCCTCGACTGGCTGGAGGACGGCGGACTCGGCGCGGCCCCCGGCTCCACCGTCGGCGTCCCCTGGCCCAAGGGCGCCTACGAGAAGGACCAGACCTTTGCGCTCACGGACGCGGACGGCAAGGCCGTTCCCGTCCAGTCCTGGCCGATCGCCTACTGGCCCGACGGCTCCCTCAAGTGGACCGCGCACGCGGTCGGTTCGGGCAACGGCAAGCTCACCCTCGCCGCCGGCACCCCCGCCGCCCCCGAGAAGAAGGTCACCGTCGACAAGAGCGGCGGCACCATCGACATCTCGACCGGCGTCATCACCGCGAGGATCGGCAAGTCCGGGTCCACCCTCGTCAAGTCGGTCCACCGGGGCTCGACGGAGATCGCGAAGAACGGCCGGCTCGTGCTGATCCGCCAGCCCGAGATCGAGGACGAGGACCAGGGCGCGGTCAAGACCGAGCGCTTCGACGGTGCCATTTCCAAGGTCGAGGTCGAGCAGGCGGGCCCGGTCCGCGCCGTCGTCCGGATCGACGGCAAGCACCGCAAGGGCGGCCGCAGCTGGCTGCCGTTCTCGATCCGGCTCTACTTCTACGCGGGCGCCGACTCCTTCCGCATGGTCCACACCCTCACCTTCGACGGCACGCAGGAGCCCGCGAAGGCGAGCGGCGACTTCATCCGCGGACTCGGCGTCCGCTTCCAGGTGCCGATGCGGGACAAGGCGTACGACCGTCACGTCCGCATCGGCGGCGACGGCACCGGCCTGCTCCGCGAGGCCGTCCAGGGCATCACCGGACTGCGCCGCGACCCCGGGGCGGCCGTGCGCACGGCCCAGTTCGAAGGCAAGAAGCTGCCCGACCCGGCCACCTGGGACCAGCGGGTCACCACCCGCCTCCAGTACATCCCCGAGTGGGGCGACTACTCCCTCTCCCAGCTCTCCGCCGACGGCTTCACGGTCCGCAAGCGGACGAAGAAGGGCCACGGCTGGATCGGTGCGGGCGGCGGCCGCCGGGCGAGCGGCTTCGGGTACGTGGGCGGCGCGAGCGGCGGATTCTCCTTCGGCCTGCGGGACTTCTGGGAGAAGTTCCCCGCCCAGCTCGACATCCGCGACGCCCAGACCGACACCGCCGAGGTCACCCTCTGGCTCTGGTCGCCCGAGGCCCAGCCCATGGACCTGCGCTTCTACCACGACGGCATGGGCCAGGACACCTACCCCGAACAGCTCGAAGGCCTCAACATCACCTACGAGGACTACGAACCCGGGTTCGGCACCCCCTACGGCATCGCCCGCACCAGCGAACTCCTCTTCTGGGCCCATGACTCCAGCCCGGGCGCCGAGACGATGGCCCGGCAGGTCGAGGCCGTACGCACGCCGCCGCAGCTCGCCGCCCCGCCCCAGCAGCTCATCAAGGCCGGCGTCTTCGGCAAGCTGTTCTCCGCGCCGGACCGCTCCACCAGCGCCAAGGCGAAGATCGAGGACCACCTCGACTTCCTCTTCACCTATTACAAGGACCAGGTGGAGCAGCGCCGCTGGTACGGCTTCTGGGACTACGGCGACATCATGCACAGCTACGACCCGAGCCGCCACCAGTGGTGCTACGACGTCGGCGGCTACGCCTGGGACAACTCCGAGCTCTCGCCGGACCTGTGGCTCTGGTTCGCATACATGCGCTCCGGCCGCGCCGACATCTTCCGCTTCGCCGAGGCCATGACCCGGCACACCGGCGAGGTCGACGTCTACCACCTCGGCAAGTGGGCGGGCCTCGGCACCCGCCACGGTGTCCAGCACTACGCCGACAGCGCCAAGCAGCAGCGCATCGCCAACACCACCTATCGCCGGTACTACTACTTCCTCACGGCGGACGAACGCGTCGGCGACCTCATGCACGCCAACGTCGACTCCGACGAGACGTTCCTCGTCCTCGACCCCATCCGCAAGATCCGCACCGAGCCGTACACCCCCGACCGCAACGCCCTGTCCATCGGCTTCGGCACCGACTGGAGCGGTCTGGTCTCCGCCTGGCTCACCGAGTGGGAGCGGCGCGGGCCCAAGTGGGAGAAGGCCAAGGCCAGGGTCCTGTCCACCATGGAGACCATCGCCGCCCAGCCCAACGGCTTCGTCCAGGGCAATGCGCTGTACGACCTGGACACCGGGAAGTTCGCCGTAGCCAAGGACGCCAAGGTCAGCGTCTCGCATCTGTCGGCCATGTTCGGCCTGGTCGAGCTGTGCGCCGAGCTGATCGACCAGGTCGACATGCCGAAGTTCAAGGAGGCGTGGCTCGACTACTGCCGCTACTTCAACGCCACCAAGGCCGAGCAGAAGGCCCGCTACGGCTCCGACTTCGGTTCCCTGCTGCTCTTCCAGGGCCACTCCCGGCAGGACGCCTACGCGGCAGTCCAGGCGGGCGACGACAAGTTGGCCGCCCGGGCGTGGCGGCAGTTCTACAACAGCGCCGACACCTGGGACTACAAGGAGTCCACCGACTGGTCCACGAAGAAGATCGAGGGCCCGACCGGCCTCGTCCCCGGCAGCGAGGCGGCCTGGGTGTCCACCAACGCCACGGCGCTGTACGGCCTGGCGGCGATCCAGAACCTGGCGCTGGTCGGGGACAAGATGCCGTAGCCGTGCCGTCCGTAGGAGACGGCTAGTTCATCCTCCCGAGGACCTCCCGCACCCGTCGGACGTCCCTGATCCGCTGCTCGTACGTCGCCCCGAGTGCGAGCAGCAGGAGTCCGGCGAGGGCGGGAGGCGCCCAGCGGGGGAGTGCGCCCGTCACCTGCACGACGTACGGGGCGAGTTCGTGCAGCGTGACCAGGGCCAGCGCCGAGCCGCCGAGCACCAGCGGCGCCTGGAGGTGGTGCCGCGCTCCCAGCAGGGTGACCAGCAGTGCCGCCGTGCCCAGCAGCAGCGGTCGCGTCCAGTGCGGGTCGGCCCAGGCCGCGACGAGGCTCGGCAGGAGGGTGGCGGCGAGTCCGGGGCCGTACGCCGTCCAGGAGGACGCCCCCGGGTCGCGGCGCCGGCGCAGGGCGCCGACGAGCAGGGCGGGCACGGTGACCGGGAGCGTGTAGGCCTCGGGTGTGCCGACGTCCCAGGCGACCAGGCGTACCCAGGCGGCCAGGACGAACAGGGCCGTGGCCGCGTAACCGACGGGACGGCGGTCGGGACGCAGCGCCGTGCCCGCGGCGATCACTCCGCACAGGGCCAGCACCAGGGCGAGCAGCGGCGGATCGGTGATGGCGAGGCCCACGGCGAGCAGGCCGGTGGCTGCTCCCACGCACTCGACCGGCACGGTCGCCCGGTGCTCACCGAGACGCGCCGCGAGCAGCGCGGCGGCCACGGGGACGGCCAGGACCAGCAGGGCGGTTCCGGCCGGCGGCCAGTCCGCGGCGGCACCGGTCGCCGCGGCCAGGGCTGCGGCGTACCCGAGGGCGGCCGGAGCCGTGACGGGGGCGACGTCCGCCTGCCACGAGGCCGCGGCGAACAGCGCCACCAGCACGGACAGCACCACCAGGGTCGCGGTCTGGGAGGCCAGGGCGGTCAGGGCGAGGCTGACGGAGGTGGTCAGGGCGAGGACGAGAGCGGTGAGCCGCGCGGCCGGCACCGTGGCCCGGCGCACGTACAGCGCGGCCGCCGTCATGACCCCCAGGACCGCCATCCCCGCGACGTACGCAATCCCGAGAACCGCGGGAAGTATCAGCGCCGTCGCCCAGAGCAGACCCAGCGCGCCGAGCCGGGCCCGCGCACGCCACTGCTCCGTGCGGATCACCAGGGCGAGAACGGCCGCGACGGCGACCAGCGCGACGGGAGCCGCCACCGAGTGCGCAGGCCAGGGCGCGTCGACGGTCACCGCGATGCGGGCGTCCGAAGGAGCGCCCCTCCACACACGGCCCACCCAGCCGGCCGGTCCCAGCAGCACCACGGTGACGACCGGCAGGGTCCACAGCAGCGCCACCGCCTGTACGACGCCGGAGGCCCAGGCGAACCCCTGCCGTATCGCGTCGGGCAGCCGCCCGGCCGTCATCGCCGCCAACAGGGCGATGCCGAACGCCAGATGGGCCGGAACCGCCCACTCCGACGGCAGTCCGGAGCGAGCGACCCCACCGAAGGCACCCACGGTCAGCAGCCCCGAGGCGATCGCGAGACCAAGGGGGTGCCGCGCGCCCGGGCCCCGCCAGGCAGCGCCCAGCGCGATCGCCGCCGCGAGCAGGAGAAGCCCCCCGGCTCGGGCAGCGTTGCCCGGACCGTCCGCCGCCGACGACAGCCAGCCGGCGGCCAGGACACCCGCGCCGCCCATGCCGTACGCACCGACGACAGCGGCGATCCGCACCGGACCGGCCGTCACCCGCAGCGCCACCACCGTGTCGAGCCCGGCCGTCACCAGCAGCGCGGCCGTGATCGGGTACGGACCCGCGTCGGCGGCCAGGGCCCACAGCAGCAGCGGGAACTGGGCCGCGGCCACGGCGGAGGGCAGGCTCAGCCGCAGGGCGGCCGTCGCCGGAAGCAGGCCGTACGCCGACCAGATCACCGCGAGCACCGCTGACGCGGCAGCGGCGTACCCGGTCCCGTCCGTCCCGGTGAGGGCGGCCTCGTGCAGCGCGTACGCGTCCAGGACGGTCAGGGCCAGCCCGAGCCCCGCCACGGACTCGGCCGTCGACCGCAGCCCCCGCTTCAGCAGGAGCGCGGGCCCGGCGAGCGCGGCCAGCGTGACCGCGCCGAGCACCAGCGCCCGCCCGGTGATGCCCATATGACCCCAGCTGACCAGCGTGAACACCGCAGCCGCGAGCGTCAGCAGCACACCGCCCAGGACCAGGAGGACGTTCTGCACGCTGGGCGCGGCGGTCTCCGGGCGGGGCGGTGCCGTGGGTGACCAGGCCACCGGCAGCGGCTGCTGGGTCCGTCGCAGGGTCGAGACCAGCCAGGCGCGACGGGTCAGCAACTGGGCCCGGCGGGCGTCCAGTTGCCGCAGTTCGGCGTCGAGGAGCCGCAACTCCTCGGCCGGAGGCGGAAGGTGTGTCATGCCTGGCAGTGTGGTCCGCGTCACCTCGTACGGCATGAGTGCGGATACTCAGCCGCGTACTCAGACAAGCCCCCCACGAGGAGCGGGCAGACTGCGGGCATGGACTGGAACCACTACCGCTTCCGCAGCCTGTGGCCCCTGGCCGCGCCGCCCGCCACCGTGTACGAGGCGCTGGAACGGGCCGAGGACTACCCCCGCTGGTGGCGCCAGGTCCGGCAGGTGACCCGGCTCGACGAGACCACCGGCACGATCCGGATCCGCTCCGTCCTGCCGTACGACATGACCTTCACCGCGCGGGAAGTGCGGCGCGATCCCGCGGCCGGTGTGCTGGAGACCGCCCTGTCCGGGGACATCGAGGGCTGGGCGCGCTGGACGGTCACGCCGCTCGGGCCGGGCAGTCTCGCGCGGTACGACCAGGTCGTGAGCGTGACCAAGCCGCTGCTGAGGAGACTCGCCATACCGGGACGGCCCGTCTTCCGCGCCAACCACACGCTGATGATGCGGTCCGGGCGGCGCGGACTGGCCAGGCACCTCGAAGCGGTTTGAAGGAAACGCGCCGGGGCCTGTATGGTTCAGTCCGTTCCCGGGCGATTAGCTCAGTGGGAGAGCGCTTCGTTCACACCGAAGAGGTCACTGGTTCGAACCCAGTATCGCCCACCGGAAACAGCCGGTCCGTCTCAGACGGACCGGTTTTTTCATGCCCGGACGCCCCGGACCCAGATGCTCAGGCCGCCGCCGGCAGGTCCGGACGCAGGGGCCAGGCCGGGTCGACCGACTCCTCGACACCGCTGCGCGCGAACCACGCCTGGAGCCCACGGGCCTGCGCCGCGTGCCACACCGCCTGCAGCGTGTGCAGTTCACCGGGGGCGAGCCGCTCCAGCCGGGAGGCGAACCGGCGGCCCACCGCCCGGGTCACCTCCAGCGCCGCCACGGCATCGGCCGCCGCGTCGTGCGCGCCCTCCAGCGTGACGCCGTAGTGCGCGCACAGGTCGGTCAGCGTGCGGCGGCCCTTGCGGTACCGGTCCAGGTGCTTGTCCAGGACCCTCGGGTCGAGCACGAGCAGCGGCGCCGGCTCGAACCAGCGGTCCAGGGCCGAGGCACGATGGCGGCGCAACTCCCGGTCCAGCAGGGTCAGATCGAACGGCGCGTTCATCACCACGACCGGGCGGCCGGCATGGGCCTGCTCGGCCAGCACCTCCGCTATCTCGTACATCACCGGCGCCGGCCACCGGCCGTTGCGCTGCAGGTGTTCCTCCGTCAGCCCGTGCACCGCCGTCGCCTCGGCGGGCACCGGCACCCCCGGGTTCACCAGCCAGCGGCTGACCCGCGGCCGGACGCCCGGGGCGTCCTGGATGACGACGGCCGCCGACACGATCCGGTCGGTCTCGACGTCCACGCCCGTCGTCTCCGTGTCGAAGGCGGCCAGCGCCCCCTCGTACCAGCACGTCGTCATAGCCACACAACCCCTCGTTCACCTTCGGCAGTTGACGCACCGTCCGCTGCCCGATTCGGTGATACCCGGGCTGTTTGCGTACTACGCCGGAAGGAGACAACAGGAGTACGGGTCGTTGCAGTTCAGCGGCCCGCAACGGGGAATCACTTGTTCTGGAAGGCTGTTGGCCATGGCCATTGCGCAGCCCGAACGGGGCGGGCTGCTGCCCGAGCGCACGGCTCCCTCCCGCGGCACTCTCGCCACCACCGCCTGCATGGAGACACTGCAGGTCGGCTACCTGCACGCCGTCGCGGCGGCCGCCGGCTGCTCGCTGTCCCAGCCCTTTCCCGACAACGGCATCGACTGGCACGTCAGCCACAGCGCCCCCGGGCACACGGTCGACGACGAGGTCACCATCAAGGTGCAGCTCAAGGCCACCTACCAGGTGCCGCCCAACCCGCCCGGCCGCACCTTCTCCTTCACGCTCGACAACGCCCACCTGGCGAAACTCGCCCGCACACCCGTGTCGGTGCACAAGATCCTGGTGGTGATGCTGGTGCCGCGCTCCCAGGACGACTGGCTGCGCGCCGGCCACGACCGGCTCGACCTCAGGCACTGCTGCTACTGGACCAACCTCGCCGGCCAGCCGATCACCGGCCGCAGCCGCACCACCGTGCGCATACCGACCGCACGCATCTTCGACGACCGGGCCCTGTGCGAGATCATGACGCGGGTCGGGACGGGAGGGAAACCGTGACGCACCGCCCGACCGAGGAGCCACTGAGGGCCGTGCGGCCCCACCCCGTCGACTCCTGGAGCGGCCCTCCGCCCGAGCCCCGCGAGGTCGACCCGGCCGTGCTGAGCGCCCTGCTGCGCCGGCACGGCTGGCTGCGGCGCGGCGGCGCCCCCGGACGCTACGGCCGCTGGACCCCGCCCGGCCCCGGCGGCAGCGGCACGAGCCTGCTGGTGCCGGAGACCCGCGCCTTCCCCGACAGCGACGACCTCCTCGGCGAGGCCCTGCTCGCCCTGTCCCGCAGCGGCGCGCCCTCCGCCCGCGAGGTCCTCGTCTCCCTCGCCGTGCCCAGCGACGAGATCCGCTGGTGGCACGACGTCCCCGCCGGGCCTGCCGGCGCGGCGCCCTGGATCGTCGAGGACCGGCTGCGCACCGCGGCCCGCCGGATGCTCCTCGCGGCGGCACTCGCCGCCCGCGCACCGGCCGGCTATCACGGCGCCCGCCACCGGCGCTCCGCCGCCGCGTCCCTGGAGAACGTCCTCGTCGGCTCCGCCGCCGACGGCCGGCTCACCGCCTTCGTGCCCGTCGCCGGCGGCCGCCCCGTGGCCGTACGCCTCCACCAGGCGCTGCACGCCGCCCGCGAGGCCATCGACTACCAGCGCGCCGCGGGCGGCATGGACGCCTTCGACGCCGCGGTCGAGGCAGGGGTGAGCCATGAGCTCACCGAGGCCCTCGTCGCCCTGGTCCGGGGCACGGAGGGCGCCCGGATCGCCGTCGCGTGGGCCCCGGCGGCCGGTGTGCCCGAGGGGTGCGCGTCCTCCGCCGAGCCCGTCGAGTTCTCGCCCGGCGATCTGCCGGTCCTGCGCGAGGCGGGCGCCCGCTATCTGCGCGAGGAACCCGCCGTGCCGGTGCGCATCACCGGAGCGGTGGTGCGGCTGCGCAGGTCCGGGCCGCGCGGCGAGGGCACCGTACGGCTGCGGGTACTGGCCGGGGCCGAGATCCCGAACGTCCGGATCACCCTGGACGAGGAGGGCTACCGGATCGCCGGGCACGCCCACCTCGTCGGACTGCCGGTGCGGGTGCAGGGCCGGCTGGAGAGCCGGGGCGGCTTCCGGCGCCTCACCGGCGCCCACGGCGTCGTACCGGTGCAGGTCGACGACGCCGAACGGGACCGGCTGATGAAGGCGCTGCAGGAGAACGCCGGGATGGCGGCCTTCTTCGAGGAGGCCTGCGGAGGGGACGAGGGGGACTGCGGGGACTGATTTCGCGGTGGATGGCCCGGGGTCGGTACGATCCCTTCTATTGCGTACGCCATGGAATATGGGTTAGAGCGGCGCATCCACCTTCAGTCAGGAGAGACCGGTGTCAGACGTCCGTGTGATCATCCAGCGCGATTCCGAGCGGGAAGAACGCGTGGTGACGACGGGCACTACGGCCGCCGAGCTCTTCGCCGGCGAGCGCTCGATCATCGCCGCGCGTGTGGCCGGCGAGCTCCGCGACCTGTCGTACGCCCTGTCCGAGGGCGACGAGGTCGAGGGCGTCGAGATCTCCTCCGAGGACGGCCTGAACATCCTGCGCCACTCCACCGCGCACGTCATGGCGCAGGCGGTGCAGGAGCTCTTCCCCGAGGCCAAGCTCGGCATCGGCCCGCCCGTCAAGGACGGCTTCTACTACGACTTCGACGTCGAGAAGCCGTTCACGCCCGAGGATCTCAAGGCCGTCGAGAAGAAGATGCAGGAGATCCAGAAGCGCGGGCAGAAGTTCGCCCGCCGCGCGGTCACCGACGAGGCCGCCCGCGAGGAGCTGGCCGGCGAGCCGTACAAGCTGGAGCTGATCGGCCTCAAGGGCTCGGCCTCCTCCGACGACGGCGCGGACGTCGAGGTCGGCGCCGGCGAGCTGACGATCTACGACAACCTGGACGCCAAGACCGGCGACCTGTGCTGGAAGGACCTCTGCCGCGGTCCCCACCTGCCCTCCACCCGGAACATCCCGGCGTTCAAGCTGATGCGCAACGCGGCCGCCTACTGGCGCGGCAGCGAGAAGAACCCCATGCTCCAGCGCATCTACGGCACCGCCTGGCCCACCAAGGACGAGCTGAAGCAGTACCTGGAGTTCCTCGCCGAGGCCGAGAAGCGCGACCACCGCAAGCTCGGCAGCGAGCTGGACCTGTTCTCCGTCCCGGAGCAGATCGGCTCCGGCCTCGCCGTCTTCCACCCCAAGGGCGGCATCATCCGCCGGGTCATGGAGGACTACTCGCGGCGCCGCCACGAGGAAGAGGGCTACGAGTTCGTCTACACCCCGCACGCCACCAAGGGGAAGCTCTTCGAGACCTCGGGCCACCTGGACTGGTACGCCGACGGCATGTACCCGCCCATGCAGCTCGACGAGGGCGTGGACTACTACCTCAAGCCCATGAACTGCCCGATGCACAACCTGATCTTCGACGCGCGCGGCCGGTCCTACCGTGAACTGCCGCTGCGCCTCTTCGAGTTCGGGACCGTGTACCGCTACGAGAAGTCGGGCGTCGTGCACGGCCTGACCCGGGCCCGCGGCTTCACCCAGGACGACGCGCACATCTACTGCACCCGCGAGCAGATGTCGGAGGAGCTCGACAAGACGCTCACGTTCGTCCTCGGCCTGCTGCGCGACTACGGCCTGACCGACTTCTACCTGGAGCTCTCCACCAAGGACCCGGAGAAGTTCGTCGGCTCGGACGAGGCCTGGGAGGAGGCGACCGAGACGCTGCGCCAGGTCGCCGAGAAGCAGGGCCTGCCCCTCGTGCCCGACCCGGGCGGCGCCGCCTTCTACGGCCCGAAGATCTCCGTCCAGACCAAGGACGCCATCGGCCGCACCTGGCAGATGTCGACGATCCAGCTCGACTTCAACCTGCCGGAGCGCTTCGACCTGGAGTACACCGGGGCGGACGGCGCCAAGCAGCGCCCCGTCATGATCCACCGCGCGCTGTTCGGCTCGATCGAGCGCTTCTTCGCGGTGCTCCTCGAGCACTACGCGGGCGCCTTCCCGGCGTGGCTGGCCCCGGTCCAGGCGGTCGGCATCCCGATCGGCGACGCGCACGTCGAGTACCTGGAGAAGTTCGCGGCGGCGGCCAAGAGCAAGGGCCTGCGCGTCGAGGTCGACTCCTCCTCCGACCGGATGCAGAAGAAGATCCGCAACGCCCAGAAGCAGAAGGTGCCCTTCATGGTCATCGCGGGCGACGAGGACATGTCCCACGGGTCCGTGTCCTTCCGCTACCGCGACGGCTCGCAGGAGAACGGCATCCCCTTCGACGAGGCCATCGCGAAGATCCAGAAGGTCGTCGAGGAGCGGGCGCAGGTCTGATCACACGGCACACGGGCCCCCGGGGAGATCCCGGGGGCCTTTGCCGTCCCCCCAGCTCGACGCCATATGCTGCACTGCATGACGAGTGAGCCGGAGCAGCAGCTGGGAGTGGGGACGCAGGACGCGTTCCAGCGTCTGTGGACGCCCCATCGGATGGCCTACATCCAGGGCGAGAACAAGCCGACCGGCCCGGGCTCGGGCGACGGCTGTCCCTTCTGCTCCATCCCGGCCAAGTCCGACGAGGACGGGCTGGTCGTCCGGCGCGGCGAGCAGGTCTACGCCGTGCTCAACCTCTACCCGTACAACGGCGGTCACCTGATGACCGTGCCCTACCGGCACGTCGCCGACTACACCGACCTCACGGCGGGGGAGACCGCCGAACTCGGCGAGCTGACGAAGCAGGCGATGACCGCCCTGCGCACCGCTTCCGGCGCGCACGGCTTCAACATCGGCATGAACCAGGGCACGGTGGCGGGCGCGGGCATCGCGGCCCACCTGCACCAGCACATCGTGCCCCGCTGGGGCGGGGACACGAACTTCATGCCGGTGGTGGGACATACGCGGGTGCTGCCGCAGCTGCTCGCGGACACCCGGAAGATGCTGGCGGAGGCCTGGCCGACGAGCTGAGTCCGGCGGGGCCGGCGTTCGTTCTTTCGACACCGGCCCCGGTCGCCCTAGGCTCACGAGCCCCTACGCGTCGTAGACATCAGCTTTCTTCGGCGAAGCCTCCTGCACGGCCCCGCTCAGCGCCGCCGACCTGGAACCGAACTTCTCCACGTCGACCCCGTTCTCCCGCAGCACCTTCAGCGCCGCCGCATGCACCGTACGCAGCACAGGCGTAGCCGCACGCAACGCGTCGTCGGCCATGAAGCGGTGCCGCCACGGCTGGTCGGCCCACGAGTGCCGCAGACCGAACGGCTCCGGGAGCGTCAGACTGCCGCCGAGCCAGTTCAGCAGCGGCGGGTACCAGGTCAGCGGGGCGCGCGCGGCCAGCCGTACCACCTCGTCGGCGTCGATCAGGGGGAGCTTCACGGTGCGGGTCTCCCAGAACCGGAGAGCCTTCTGCACCGCCTTCTCCTTGGCCGCGGGCTTCTCGTTGAACAGCGGGTTGACCGGCCCCAGGGCGTGACCGGTGACCTCGATGCGCAGGGTGTCGTGGAGCACGGTCACCGTGATCAGCATCGTGATCACCAGATGGCCGTCCCAGAGGGTCCACTGCACGCCGAGGTAGTGCCGGTCGCCGCTGCCGAACTGCTGCTTGTTGCAGATGTCCTGTATGGCGTGCGTCCGGACCGTGTACGCGTCGACGTCCGTGCCGCTCGGCCGGGACACCTCCGTCGCCTTCTCGCCGATCGGCGTGACGATCCAGTGCGTGATGGACGGCTTGGGGAAGCCGCCGGTGTTGATGGACGTGCGCTCCAGCATGCCCAGGCCGCCCTGGATCGCCACGATGACGTCCCAGCTGCGGAAGGGGTGGAACTCCTTGTCCGGATCGGCGGAGACCAGCTCCTCGGCCAGCTGCCAGCTGCCCCACCGCGTGCCCATGCCGAGTATGCCCTTGGGGCCGGCGTAGAAGACCGAGTTGGACCGCTGCTCGGCGCCGAGGCGGGCCAGCTCCTTGCGGACCTGCTCGGCCGCGTCGCCCGGGTTGCCCGGAACGGCCTCGGGGATCTTGGCGCCCACGCCGCCGCCCGACAGCAGGCTCGACCAGCGCTCCCGCAGGTCACGGGCGGTCCGCTCGCAGATCTGCTTGGCCCAGAACCAGCCGACGACCGGCATGATGATCGCCGCGCGCGCGTACCAGGCCCAGAATCCCGTGAAGGGCATCTTGATCAGGAACAGCACGGCGAGCGCGCCCACCGCGACCAGCAGGGTCGTGGCGAGGGCGCCGGCGCGCTTGTCCTCGCGCTTGGCCATGGTGGTGCGCAGCGTGAACACCAGCAGCCACACGAGGAAGCCCGGCAGGAAGAGCACCCCGCAGATGACCGTGATCGCCGAGAGCCAGTTGTCGCGGTCGCGGCGGATGCGGTGGGCCGCCAGGCAGTGCTCCACGACGACCTGGGGTTCGATGCCGAAGGACTGGATGACGGGATTGCGCCCGGCACCCAGCATCCGGTCGATGATCGCGCGGGAGAAGGCCTCGCCGAACCTGGGGCGGAAGATCTTCGCCCAGGGGCGCGGCGGTTTCACCTTCGACTGGTGCCACTCGTTGTCGGCTTTGAGGATCGTGGTGACCTCGTCGTCCCGGTACGCCGCCGCGGCCAGTGCGTAGGTCGCCGCCGTCTGCCCAGCCGAACCCGCCAAAGGCACCTGGGCCCCTGGGCTGAAGTCGAATCCGTCTGTCACTGCCGCCCCCATCGCTGCCGCATCCGCATCTGCGGCCTTCCCGACTTCCGCGCTCCGCACACCTGTTGATCAGGTCATCAGCGTATCCGCACGCACCGACATCCGTCGGCGGGCGGCCGTCAAGCCGCCCGCCGGTGCGGAGGGAAGCCCTCATGAGGGCCACTTGGTGGCGCCCGGCGCGAACTACGAGGCCTTGCGCGCCTCTTCACGCACCCGTTCCGCCACCTGTGGCGGCATCGGCTCGTGCCGCGCGTACCGGCGGCTGAACCGTGCCGTGCCGTGGGACAGCGACCGCAGGTCGACCGAGTACCGGCCGATCTCGATCTCGGGCACCTCGGCCCGGATCACCGTGCGACCGCCGGGTGTCTGTTCGGTGCCGAGCACCCGGCCGCGCCGCCCCGACAGGTCGCTCATCACGGCGCCCACGAAGTCGTCGCCGACCAGCACCGACACCTCGGCCACCGGCTCCAGCAGATGGATCCGCGCGTCGGACGCCGCCTCCCGCAGCGCGAGCGCGCCGGCCGTCTGGAACGCGGCGTCGGAGGAGTCCACCGAGTGCGCCTTGCCGTCCAGCAGGGTCACCCGTACGTCGATGAGCGGATGCCCGGCGGCGACTCCCTTGGCGGCCTGGGACCGTACTCCCTTCTCCACCGACGGGATGAACTGCCGTGGCACCGCGCCGCCGACGACCTTGTCCACGAACTCGATGCCGGAGCCGCCCGGCAGCGGCTCGACCTCGATCTCGCAGATGGCGAACTGCCCGTGCCCGCCGGACTGCTTGACGTGCCGGCCGCGTCCGCCCGACTTGATGGCGAAGGTCTCGCGCAGGGACACCTTGTGCGGCACGACGTCGACCTGGACGCCGTACCGACTGCGCAGCCGCTCCAGGGCCACGTCGGCGTGCGCCTCGCCCAGGCACCACAGAACCACCTGGTGGGTGTCCTGGTTCTGTTCGAGCCGCATCGTCGGGTCCTCGGCCACCAGCCGGGCCAGGCCCTGCGAGAGCTTGTCCTCGTCCGGCTTGCTGTGCGCCTGGATGGCCAGAGGCAGCAGCGGGTCGGGCATCTGCCACGGCTCCATGAGCAGCGGGTCTTCCTTGGCGGACAGGGTGTCACCGGTCTCGGCGCGGCTCAGCTTGGCCACGCAGGCCAGGTCGCCCGCGATGACGTGCGACACCGGGCGCTGCTGCTTGCCGAACGGCGTGGACAGGGCGCCGATCCGCTCGTCGACGTCGTGGTCCTCGTGGCCGCGGTCGGACAGTCCGTGCCCGGAGACGTGGACCGTCTGGTCGGCGCGCAGAGTGCCGGAGAACAGGCGGATCAGCGACAGCCGGCCGACGTACGGGTCGGAGGAGGTCTTCACGACCTCCGCGACCAGCGGCGCGTCCGGGTCGCAGGGCCTGAGCTCGCGCGGCTTGCCGTCGATCGTGGTCACCCGCACCGTCTCGTGCTCCAGCGGTGTCGGGAAACCCCGTGTGATCAGCTCCAGCACCTCCACCGTGCCGAGCCCCTGCCGGGCGCCGTCGGACGCGGGGGCGGCGGCCAGGACGGGGAAGAAGACCCCGCGCGCGACGGCCCGCTCCAGGTCCTCGATCAGCGTCCCGACGTCGATCTGTTCCCCGCCGAGATAGCGGTCCATGAGGGTCTCGTCCTCGCTCTCCGAGATGATCCCCTCGATCAGCCGGTTGCGGGCCTCCTCGATCAGCGGCAGCTCGTCCTCGCCCGGCTCCGACTCCTTGCGCTCGCCGGTCGAGTAGTCGAACAGCTTCTGCGACAGCAGCCCGATCAGGCCGGTCACGGGCGCGTGCCCGTCGGGCGCCTGCGGGCCGTGCAGCGGCAGGTAGAGCGGCAGGACCGCGTCGGGATCGTCCGCGCCGAAGGCCTCGGCGCAGATCCGCGTCATCTCCTCGAAGTCGGCGCGCGCCGCCTCCAGGTGCGTGACGACGATGGCCCGGGGCATGCCCACGGCCGCGCACTCCTCCCACACCATGCGGGTCGAGCCGTCCACGCCGTCCGAGGCCGAGACGACGAAGAGGGCCGCGTCCGCCGCTCGCAGACCGGCCCTGAGCTCACCGACGAAGTCGGCGTATCCGGGGGTGTCGAGAACATTGACCTTGATGCCGTCCCACTCGACGGGCACCAAGGAGAGCTGTACCGAGCGCTGCTGCCGGTGCTCGATCTCGTCGTAGTCGGAGACGGTGCCGCCGTCCTCCACACGGCCCGCCCGGTTCACCGCCCCCGCTGTGAGCGCGAGGGCTTCCACCAACGTGGTCTTGCCCGATCCGGAGTGGCCGACCAGCACCACATTCCGTACGGACTGAGGGTGGTCGGCCGCTAGCGCCCTGCCGGCGGCCCCAGGGTGTGTCTGTCCTTTGTCGCCCATGATCCTGCCTCCCGTGCACGGTGAGGTCACTGTGGGCGCGGACACGCGGGATCCGCGTGCATGGCGGCTCCGGCGACGCCCGCGGTCATTCGACCTTCCCACTCCCGTCACGGTGCGTCCATACGAAGGACGCGATCGCGCCGCCCACCAGCGGTGCGCCGGATCCCCCGAAGGGGTCCGGGTGCCCGCCCCTCGGCCACGCGCGCGCGTGGCTACGATGGGCCAGCCGGTGGCCAGCAGGGGCCATGCGGCGACACCGACCCTCGGGAAGGCCATGCTGAACAAGTACGCGCGTGCATTCTTCACGCGTGTCCTCACACCGTTCGCCGCGTTTCTCATCCGGCTGGGCGTCAGCCCCGACGCCGTCACGCTCATCGGCACCGCCGGTGTGGTCGCGGGCGCGCTGGTCTTCTACCCCATGGGCGAGTTCTTCTGGGGCACGGTCGTGATCACACTCTTCGTCTTCTCGGACCTCGTCGACGGAAACATGGCGCGCCAGCTCGGCCGCTCCAGCCGCTGGGGCGCCTTCCTGGACTCCACGCTCGACCGGGTCGCCGACGGCGCGATCTTCGCCGGCTTCATCCTCTGGTACGCCGGGGGCGGCGACGACCTCGTGCTGTGCGCCGTCTCGATCTTCTGTCTGGCCAGTGGCCAGGTGGTGTCGTACACCAAGGCCCGTGGCGAGTCGATCGGTCTGCCGGTCGCCGTCAACGGGCTCGTCGAGCGGGCCGAGCGGCTGGTGATCTCGCTGGTCGCGGCCGGGCTCGCGGGTCTGCACGCGTTCGGTGTGCCCGGCATCCAGTACCTGCTGCCCGTCGCCCTGTGGATCGTCGCCGTGGGCAGCCTCGTCACGCTGATCCAGCGGGTCGTCACGGTCCGCCGGGAGTCCGCCGAGGCCGAGGCGGCCGCGCAGGACAATGAGGGCAAGCAGCACAACGCCTCTCACGGGAGCGAGGCGGCCACGTGAGCGCACAGGACCGGCTGACGGACGCGCTGTACGGCCTCGGCTGGAGCACAGTCAGGAAGCTCCCCGAGCCTGTCGCCGCACGGCTCGGGAACACCATCGCCGATCTCGCCTGGAAGCAGCGCGGCAAGGGCGTGCAACGCCTGGAGAGCAACTACGCGCGCGTGGTGCCCGACGCCGGCCCCGAGCGGCTGGCCGAGCTCTCCCGCGCGGGCATGCGCTCCTACCTGCGCTACTGGATGGAATCCTTCCGGCTCCCCGCCTGGAGCACGGAGCGGATCAAGGGCGGTTTCGACGCCAAGGACATCCACTACCTCACCGAGGGCATGGCCGCGGGCAACGGCGTCGTACTCGCCCTGCCGCACCTGGGCAACTGGGACCTCGCCGGCGCCTGGGTCACCACCGAGCTGGGCATCCCGTTCACGACGGTGGCCGAGCGCCTGAAGCCGGAGACGCTGTACGACCGGTTCGTCGCCTACCGCGAGAGCCTCGGCATGGAGGTCCTGCCGCACAGCGGCGGCACCGCCTTCGGCACCCTGGCCCGGCGGCTGCGCGACGGCGGCCTGGTCTGCCTGGTCGCCGACCGCGACCTGTCCGCCTCCGGTGTCGAGGTCGACTTCTTCGGCGACACCGCCCGGATGCCGGCCGGACCCGCCCTGCTCGCCCAGCAGACGGGCGCCCTGCTGCTCCCCGTCACCCTCTGGTACGACGACTCGCCCGTCATGCGGGGCCGTCTCCACCCACCGGTGGAGGTGCCCGAGTCAGGCACCCGCGCCGAGAAGACGTCCGTGATGACACAGGCGCTGGCCGACGCCTTCGCCTCGGGGATCGCCGACCACCCGGAGGACTGGCACATGCTGCAGCGCTTGTGGCTCGCGGACCTCGATCCAGCGAAGGGATCCACGTGAGGATCGGCATCGTCTGCCCGTACTCCTGGGACGTACCGGGCGGCGTCCAGTTCCATATCCGCGATCTGGCCGAATACTTCATCCGCCTCGGCCACGAGGTGTCCGTCCTCGCCCCCGCGGACGACGACACCCCGCTGCCGCCGTACGTCGTCTCGGCCGGACGCGCGGTGCCGGTGCCGTACAACGGCTCGGTGGCCCGGCTGAACTTCGGCTTCCTCTCGGCGGCCCGGGTGCGCCGGTGGCTGCACGACGGCGCGTTCGACGTGATCCACATCCACGAGCCGACCTCGCCCTCGCTGGGCCTGCTGACCTGCTGGGCCGCGCAGGGCCCGATCGTCGCCACGTTCCACACGTCCAACCCGCGCTCCCGGGCCATGATCGCCGCGTACTCGATCCTCCAGGCCGCCCTGGAGAAGATCAGCGCGCGGATCGCGGTGAGCGAGTACGCCCGGCGCACGCTGGTGGAACACCTCGGGGGGGACGCGGTGGTGATCCCGAACGGCGTGGACGTCGACTTCTTCGCCGAGGCCGAGCCCAAGGCCGAGTGGCAGGGCGACACGATCGGCTTCGTCGGGCGCATCGACGAGCCCCGCAAGGGACTGCCGGTCCTGATGAAGGCCCTGCCGAAGATCCTCGCCGCGCGTCCGCAGACCCGGCTGCTGGTCGCCGGGCGCGGCGACGAGGAGGAGGCGGTGGAGACGCTCCCGGCCGAGCTGCGCTCCCGCGTCGAGTTCCTCGGCATGGTCAGCGACGAGGACAAGGCGCGCTTCCTGCGCAGCGTCGACCTGTACGTCGCGCCCAACACCGGCGGCGAGAGCTTCGGCATCATCCTGGTCGAGGCCATGTCCGCCGGCGCCCCCGTCCTCGCCTCCGACCTGGACGCCTTCGCGCAGGTCCTCGACCGGGGAGCCGCCGGTGAGCTCTTCCCGAACGAGGACGCCGACGCCCTCGCCGACGCGGCAGTCCGGCTGCTGGGGGACCCGGAGCGCCTCGCGGAGCTGCGGGAGCGGGGGAGTGCCCATGTACGGCGCTTCGACTGGTCGACCGTCGGCGCGGACATCCTGTCCGTCTACGAGACGGTGACGGCGGGCGCGGCGGCGGTGGCCGAGGACGATCGGGTGACGGGGCTGCGGGCCAGGCTGGGGTTCGCCCGGGACTGAGCCCGGACGGACTGATTCCGTCCCGGCCGAGCCGAAGGGCGGCTCGGCCGGGGCGGGGTGAACCGAGAGGCCGGTCGGGCGGCTAGCCTTGCCGCCCGTGACCACCACTCTCATCTGGATCGCCGTCGCCCTGGTCGCGATCGGGCTGTATCTGAGCTGGACCGCCGGCCGTCTCGACCGTCTCCACGCCCGGATCGACGCCGCCCGGGCCGCCCTGGACGCGCAGTTGCTGCGCCGGGCCTCGGTGGCGCAGGAACTGGCCACGTCGGGGGTCCTGGATCCGGCCGCCTCGATCGTGCTCTACGAGGCCGCGCACGCCGCCCGCCAGGCGGAGGAGGAGCAGCGGGAGGTCTCCGAGAGCGAGCTGAGCCAGGCGCTGCGGGCCGTCTTCGCGGAGGCCCAGCAACTGGAGGCGGTGCGGGAGGCGCCCGGGGGAGAGGAGGCCGCGACCGAGCTCGTACAGGCGGTGCGGCGCGTCCCCATGGCCCGCCGCTTCCACAACGACGCCGTACGCGCCGCTCGCGCCCTGCGCCGCCACCGCAAGGTCCGCTGGTTCCGCCTGGCGGGCCACGCGCCGTTCCCGATGGCCTTCGAGATGGACGACGAACCACCGGCCGCCTTGGCGGACCGCTCGGGCTCCTGACGGCGGGACGTTCCCGCCGCCCCAGAGCCAAAACGATCCACCGGCTTCTCATTGGCCCTTGCTGTGGCCTGGTCCCCTCACGTTTCCTCGGTGCTGCACAAAACCCCTCTTTCCCAGCAGCGAGGTCACCCGTGTCCATCTCCGAAAACCAGGCTCCCGAGACCGGCACCGCCCGTGTGAAGCGCGGCATGGCCGAGCAGCTCAAGGGCGGCGTCATCATGGACGTCGTCACGCCGGAGCAGGCGAAGATCGCCGAGGACGCGGGCGCCGTCGCCGTCATGGCCCTGGAGCGGGTCCCGGCCGACATCCGCAAGGACGGCGGCGTGGCCCGCATGTCCGACCCGGACATGATCGAGGGCATCATCGAGGCCGTCTCCATCCCGGTCATGGCCAAGTCCCGCATCGGCCACTTCGTCGAGGCCCAGGTCCTGCAGTCCCTCGGCGTCGACTACATCGACGAGTCCGAGGTCCTCACCCCGGCCGACGAGGTCAACCACAGCGACAAGTTCGCCTTCACGACCCCCTTCGTCTGCGGTGCCACCAACCTGGGCGAGGCCCTGCGCCGCATCGCCGAGGGCGCCGCGATGATCCGCTCCAAGGGCGAGGCCGGCACCGGCAACGTCGTCGAGGCCGTCCGCCACCTGCGCCAGATCAAGAACGAGATCGCCCGCCTGCGCGGCTACGACAACAACGAGCTGTACGCCGCCGCCAAGGACCTGCGCGCCCCGTACGAGCTGGTCAAGGAGGTCTCCGAGCTGGGCAAGCTGCCGGTGGTCCTCTTCTCCGCCGGAGGCGTCGCCACCCCGGCCGACGCGGCCCTGATGCGGCAGCTCGGCGCCGAGGGCGTCTTCGTCGGCTCCGGCATCTTCAAGTCCGGCGACCCGGCCAAGCGCGCCGCCGCCATCGTGAAGGCCACCACCTTCTACGACGACCCGAAGATCGTCGCCGACGCGTCCCGCAACCTCGGCGAGGCCATGGTCGGCATCAATTGCGACACCCTCCCCGAGACCGAGCGCTACGCCAACCGCGGCTGGTAAGGCACAGGTACCCATGAGCGACACCCCCGTCATAGGCGTCCTGGCCCTCCAGGGCGACGTACGGGAGCACCTCGTCGCCCTGGCCGCGGCCGATGCCGTGGCCAGGCCGGTGCGGCGCCCCGAAGAGCTCGCCGAGGTGGACGGCCTCGTCATCCCCGGCGGCGAGTCCACCACGATCTCGAAGCTGGCCGTCCTGTTCGGCCTGATGGAACCGCTCCGCGCGCGCGTGCGGGACGGCCTGCCCGTCTACGGCACCTGCGCCGGCATGATCATGCTCGCCGACAAGATCCTCGACCCGCGCTCGGGCCAGGAGACCATCGGCGGCATCGACATGATCGTGCGCCGCAACGCCTTCGGCCGGCAGAACGAGTCCTTCGAGGCGGCCGTCGACGTCGAGGGCGTCGAGGGCGCCCCGGTGGAGGGCGTCTTCATCCGCGCCCCCTGGGTCGAGTCCGTCGGCGCCGAGGCCGAGGTGCTCGCCGAGCACGACGGCCATATCGTCGCGGTCCGCCAGGGCATGGCCCTGGCCACGTCGTTCCACCCGGAACTGACCGGCGACCACCGTGTGCACGGCCTGTTCGTGGACATGGTGCGCGCGAACCGTACAGCCGAGTCCTTGTAGGATTCCTGCGTTCGTTGCTGAGATGGGTTACGCGAAGGAGACAGGCAGATGTCCGGCCACTCTAAATGGGCCACGACCAAGCACAAGAAGGCCGTCATCGATGCCAAGCGTGGCAAGCTCTTCGCGAAGCTGATCAAGAACATCGAGGTCGCGGCGCGCATGGGCGGCGTCGACATCGAGGGCAACCCGACGCTGTACGACGCCATCCAGAAGGCGAAGAAGCAGTCGGTCCCGAACAAGAACATCGACTCCGCGGTCAAGCGCGGCGGTGGCCTCGAGGCCGGCGGCGCCGACTACGAGACGATCATGTACGAGGGCTACGGCCCGAACGGCGTCGCGGTGCTCATCGAGTGCCTCACCGACAACCGCAACCGCGCCGCCTCCGACGTCCGCGTCGCGATGACCCGCAACGGCGGCAACATGGCCGACCCGGGCTCGGTGTCGTACATGTTCAGCCGCAAGGGCGTCGTCATCGTCCCCAAGGGCGAGCTGTCCGAGGACGACGTCCTCACCGCCGTCCTGGACGCGGGCGCCGAGGAGGTCAACGACCTCGGTGAGTCCTTCGAGGTGCTCAGCGAGGCCACCGACCTGGTCGCGGTCCGCACCGCCCTCCAGGAGGCCGGCATCGACTACGACTCCGCCGACTCCAGCTTCGTGCCCTCCGTCCAGGTCGAGCTGGACGAGGAAGGCGCCAAGAAGATCTTCAAGCTGATCGACGCGCTCGAGGACAGCGACGACGTGCAGAACGTCTTCGCCAACTTCGACGTCAGCGACGAGATCATGGAGAAGGTCGACGCGTAACGCCGCCGCGCGCCGTGGGTTCCGGCGGGCCGGTGGGACACGTC
>NZ_JBHUTX010000041.1:0-72556 GCF_042671245.1 Streptomyces sp. NPDC057099 | reverse complement strand
CCCGGGGATGGGGGAGCCGGCGTCGTCGCGTTGCGGGGCCGGGTCAGGCGAGGGTCTCCACCGCGGTCGTGGCGAAGGTGTGGTCCTGCTCCGGGGCGCCACCGCCGACGCCGATCGCGCCGATCAGGCGACCGTCACGGTGCACCGGCACGCCGCCCGCGATGAACAGCAGCGGCCGGTCGAGCGCGGTCGGCAGCGTGTGGAAGGGGCCACCGGGCTGCACGGCGTCGACGAGGTCGGCGGTGGGCGCGTTCAGCTGGAGAGCCGTGTAGGCCTTGCGGGTGCTGGTCTCACCGGAGATCAGCACGGCACGGTCGTCGCGCCGGAAGGCGAGCAGATGTCCGCCCGCGTCCAGAACGGTGACGCTGACGGTCACGCCTGCGGCCTCGGCGGCACGACGGGCGGCGGTGACGAGGGCGTCGGCGTCCTGGGTGATCAGCGGGGCGACGGCTGTGGTGGTGCTCATGAGGGGTTCTCCTGGGGACTTGCTGGTTGGTTCCGGTCTGGCTCTGAGGCTGGGGCGGCGTCGGCCCGGCCGCTCAGTGGTGGACGGCGGCCCGCTGCTCGGCCGGCGCGGCTCCCGCGACGACGGTGCTGCGGGCACCGTCACGGCGCTCCAGAGCGGCCGAGAGGAAGGCCAGGAGCAGGGCGCCCGCGGCCAGGGCGGCGCCGACCCAGTTGGGGGCCGTGTAGCCGAGGCCCGCCGCGATCACGAGGCCGCCGAGCCACGCGGAGAGGGCGTTGCCGAGATTGAAGGCGCCGATGTTCACGGCGGACGCCAGGGTCGGCGCGCCGTGCGCCTGGTCGAGGACCCGCTTCTGGAGCGGCGGGACGGTGGCGAAGCCCAGGGCGCCGATCAGCGCGATCGTGACGGCCGACAGCAGCTTGTCGTGCGCGCTGAGGGTGAACATCGCCAGGACGACGGCCAGGGCGCCCAGGGAGACGTACAGCATGGGCATCAGGGCGCGGTCGGCGAACTTGCCGCCGACAAGGTTGCCGCCGACCATGCCGAGTCCGAAGAGGACCAGCAGCCAGGTGACGGAGCCGTCGGCGAAGCCGGTGACGTGGGTCATCATCGGCGCGATGTAGGTGATCGCCGCGAAGACCCCGCCGAAGCCGAGGACGGTCATCGCCATCGCGAGCAGCACCTGCACGTTCTTGAAGGCGGCCAGCTCGTGCTTCAGGTGCACGCCCTCCGGCTTGGGCATGTCGGGGACGAGCCGGGCGATGCCGGCCAGGCCGATGACACCGAGGACGGCGACGACGGCGAAGGTCACGCGCCAGCCGACGGACTGTCCGACGAGCGTGCCCAGCGGGACACCGACGACGTTGGCGACGGTCAGCCCGGTGAACATCATCGAAATGGCTCCGGCCTTCTTGTTCGGGGCCACCAGTTCGGCCGCGACGACCGCGCCGATGCCGAAGAAGGCGCCATGGGCCAGCGAGGCGACGATCCGGCCGATCAGCATGACGGCGAAGGCGGGGGCGAGAGCCGAGAGCAGGTTGCCGACGATGAACAGGCCCATCAGCACCATCAGCATCCGCTTGCGGGAGACCTTGGTGCCGAGAACGGTCATCAGCGGGGCGCCGAACATGACACCGAGCGCGTAGCCGGTCACCAGGTACCCGGCGGTGGGGATGGAGACCCCGTAGTCGCCCGCGACCTGGGGCAGCAAGCCCATGATCACGAATTCCGTCGTTCCGATCCCGAAGGCCCCGATCGCGAGGGCCAGAAGCGCGAGAGGCATGGAGGGGTTACCTTCCCAGACGATTGCAGGAGCGCTTTGCGTGCGTCCACAATAGTTGCACACGCGGGCTATGGGCAAGCGCCGTCAATTGCGATGCTGCTCTATCCTGGATGTCAGCCGCTCCGGGACGGAGGAAACGCCAATGACAGCGACGGACCCCGCGCTCACCGCGCTCGCCCAGGGCTGGTGCGCCCTTTCCCTGCTGCACGGGAGGATCGAGGGCCACATCGAGCGCGCCCTGCAGGCCAAGCACGACCTGAGCGCGCGGGAGTACTCCCTGCTGGACGTGCTCAGCCGGCAGCACGACGGGGACGGAGGCCATCTGCAGATGAAGCAGGTCGCCGACGCGGTCGTGCTCAGCCAGAGCGCCACCACCCGCCTGGTCACCCGCCTCGAGGACCGCGGGCTCCTGGAGCGCTATCTGTGCCCCACCGACCGCCGGGGCATCTACACGAACGTCACCGAGGCGGGCCTCGGGTTGCTGGAAGCCGCGCGGCCGACCAATGACGCCGCCCTGCGTGAAGCGCTGGACGAGGCGGCGAGGAACCCCGAACTGGCCCCGCTGGTCCGGGTGGTCGAGACACTGAAGGCCCCGGTGCCCGCATAGGCCGCTTCCACGCCGGCCTTCTCTGCCCAGGGTGCGTCCATCTCTGCGTAGGGTGCGCCCATGGGAGATCTTGAGATACGTGCCGCCGTCGCCGACGACGTCCCGGCGATCGTCGCCATGCTCGCGGACGATCCCCTGGGCGCACAGCGCGAGTCACCGGACGACCTCGCCCCGTACCTCACCGCACTGGAGCGGCTCAGCGCCGACCCGAACCAGCGTCTGGTCGTGGCGGTCCGGGAGGACCGGGTCGTCGGCACGCTCCAGCTCACGATCATTCCCGGGCTGTCCCGACGCGGTGCGACCAGGTCGATCATCGAAGGCGTACGCATCCACGCCGATGAACGCGGCAGCGGCCTGGGAACACGGCTCATCGAGTGGGCGATCGGCGAATCCCGGGACACGGGCTGCCAGTTGGTCCAGCTGACCTCCGACACCTCGCGCACCGACGCCCACCGCTTCTACGAGCGGCTCGGCTTCACGGCCTCCCACACGGGCTTCAAGTTCCCGCTGTGACCGGCCTGCAAGGGGCGCTCTGTTTCACGTGAAACAGAGCGCCCTTTGTCGTCACCGCCTATCCGATCCCCCGCCACCCCTCCGGATCGACCCCACCCGGCACAGAAGCCCCCTCCTCGTACGGCTGACGCGTGAACACGAACGAGCCGAGGTCCAGATGGCTCACGGATCCGTCCGGCCGCCGTACGGCCTTCAGTGGTTCTCCGGCGTAGTAGCCCTCCAAGCCGGTCCACGTCCCATCGCCGTTGGGACGGAATCGTGAACGCCTCCCGTTGCCGGACAACGGCTCCAGCGAGGCCAGCCCGTCGGCCGTCAGCCGCAGGGCGAACGCATGCGTCCCCCAGTACCACTGGCCCGCCAGCTCCAATGCCGACGGCTCGACCTCACGCATCGGTGTCCACGGGGCGGGGATGCGCGGCTCCGCCTCGGCGACGATACGGATGAGGTCCGCGGCGACCCCGGACGTCATGGGGCCCGAGGTGCAGTTGGCGAGAACGACCGCCGCCACGTCGTCCTCGATGCTGATGCTCACGCTCGCCAGGAAGCCCGGCAGGGATCCGCTGTGCCCCACGAGCAGTCGGCTGTGCCGGCGCTGGATCTGCAGCCCGAGGCCGTAGCTGTCACCGGACAGCACGTCGGTGGCCTCCGCCGGAGCGGACGGGGTCCGCATCTCCCTCAACGACTCGGCGCTCAGCACCCGCTCGTCGCCCTTCACCAGGAAGGCCGCGAACCGGGCCAGGTCCCCGGTGGTCGACCAGAGTTGACCTGCGGGTGCCATACGGCCCAGGTCCTCGACGGGCTCGGGCAGCAGCACGTCCGCCCAGGGGTGCACGGCCCAGCCGCCCGCGTGCGGGGCCTGTGGTCGCACGCCGGTACGGTCGAGCCCCAGCGGTTCGAGAACTTCACGCCGTAGTGCCTCCTCCCAGGAGGCCCCGCGCAACTCCTCGACCAGCGCGCCCAGCAGCGTGTAGCCGGGGTTGGAGTAGTGGTGCCGTCGGCCGGCGGGGTGCAGCAGAGGCTGCTCACCGAGAACGTCGGACAGTTCCGGCCGCAGAGATCCCGGTGTGCGCTCCCACCACGGCCCGGGCGACTCGGCCGCCAGCCCGCCCGTGTGCGCGAGCAGTTCGGCGATCGTCGCCTCCCCCGCGCCGGTGCCCGGCACGTGCTTCTCCAGCGGGTCCTCGAGCCCGAGCAGGCCCTCGTCGCGCAGGCGCATCACGAGAACGGCGGTGAACGTCTTGGTGATCGAGCCGATGCGGTACTGGACGCGCTCGTCGGGCGCGTGCCCGTCCACCGAGGTCCGGGCGCCGTGCCACACCGCCCTCCCCTCCCGGACGACGGCTGCGACCAGCGACGGTGCCCGCCCCTGCGCCTGCGCCACGGCGATCCGGTGGAGCAGCGCACGACGGGTTGCGGGAAGCAGCTCTTCCTCAGATGACGTCATGGCCCAAGTCCACCTGGCCGGGCCCCGCGAGTCGACCTCATTTCACCGTCGGCGCCGGATCAGGTCTGCGCCATGTCCACGAACCGTGAGTAGTGGCCCTGGAAGGCGACCGTGATCGTCGCCGTCGGGCCGTTTCGGTGCTTGGCCACGATCAGGTCGGCCTCGCCCGCGCGCGGCGACTCCTTCTCGTAGGCGTCCTCGCGGTGCAGCAGGATGACCATGTCGGCGTCCTGCTCGATGGAGCCGGACTCACGCAGGTCGGAGACCATCGGCTTCTTGTCCGTGCGCTGTTCGGGACCACGGTTCAGCTGGGAGAGCGCGATGACCGGGAGCTCCAGCTCCTTGGCCAGCAGCTTGAGATTACGGGACATGTCCGAGACCTCCTGCTGACGGCTCTCGGCCCGCTTGGACCCACCGGACTGCATCAGCTGGAGGTAGTCGATGACGACCAGTCTGAGGTCATTGCGCTGCTTGAGCCGGCGGCACTTGGCGCGGATCTCCATCATCGACAGGTTCGGGGAGTCGTCGATGTAGAGCGGCGCCGCCGAGACGTCCGGCATCCGGCGGGCCAGACGCGTCCAGTCCTCGTCCGTCATCGTGCCGGACCGCATGTGGTGCAGGGCGACCCGGGCTTCGGCGGACAGCAGACGCATCGCGATCTCGTTGCGCCCCATTTCGAGGGAGAAGACCACGCTCGGCAGGTTGTTCTTGATCGAGCACGCTCGCGCGAAGTCCAGCGCGAGCGTGGACTTACCCATGGCGGGACGCGCGGCGATGACGATCATCTGGCCCGGGTGCAGGCCGTTGGTGAGCGAGTCGAAGTCCGTGAACCCCGTGGGCACACCGGTCATCTCACCGCTGCGCGAGCCGATCGCCTCGATCTCGTCGAGCGCGCCCTCCATGATGTCGCCGAGCGGCAGGTAGTCCTCGCTGGTGCGCTGCTCGGTGACCGCGTAGACCTCTGCCTGGGCGCGGTTGACGATCTCGTCGACGTCGTCGTCGGCCGCGTATCCCATCTGGGTGATGCGCGTACCGGCCTCGACCAGGCGCCGCAGGACGGCACGCTCGTGGACGATCTCCGCGTAGTAGGCCGCGTTCGCCGCCGTGGGCACCGTCTGGACGAGGGTGTGCAGATACGAGGCCCCGCCGACCTTGTTGATCTCACCGCGCTTGGTCAGCTCGGCGGCGATGGTGATGGGGTCGGCCGGCTCGCCCTTGGCATAGACGTCCAGGACGGCCTGATAGATCGTCTCGTGGGCCGGCTTGTAGAAGTCGTGGCCCTTGAGGATCTCGACGACATCAGCGATGGCGTCCTTGGACAGCAGCATGCCGCCGAGGACGGACTGCTCGGCCTCGATGTCCTGCGGCGGTACCCGTTCGAACGACGTGCTTCCACCGCCGTCCCACTCACCGCTGTCCCTGCCGCGCTCGTGCTGCTCGTCACGGCCCCGGCCGCCGTCACCGCGTCGGCGGGAGGAGGGCAGACGATCACTGGGCCCGCTGTCGGCCCACGGGTCGTCCAAGGGCTCGGAAATACTCACCGAGCCACCTCCTCCCGTCCGCCGCAGCAGACCTAGCCGTGCCCCTCTTTTCTACGGCACGGCACTGACAAATGAGAGGCCCAACTCCGGTTACTGGACGCCGGTTTTGTGACGTTTGCGAAACCGACGGACGGAGCGGGCGCCGGACTACCGTAGGCCCGTCGGCACCGTCAGCCAATCTGGTTATCCACAGGCCATGTGGACGACGGCCCAGATGCTGTGGAGAACTCGGCGAAACCTGTGCATGACCCGGTGGACAGGCCTGTGAACAAGCATCGACCCGTCACAGAGGAACCGCCCTGACCTGCAACGTTGCCATCCACGGGCTGTGCAGAAGAAAAACTTCCCCAACCGGCCCAAGATCGCTTCGAATGGTGCACAGCAGTGCGCACCTCTGGACGAATGGTAAGGGTCACAAAAGCTTTGTATCTCTTACCTGTGGACGATTAGATTGGTGCACATGACACAGGCCCCCGTGCGCCCTCGACCCGGCCGGAGACAGCACGACCGAGAGATCGTCTCACTCGCCGTGCCGGCCTTCGGCGCGCTCGTCGCCGAGCCCCTCTTCCTCATGACCGACACCGCCATCGTCGGCCATCTGGGCACGGCCCAACTCGCCGGTCTCGGCGTCGCCTCGGCCCTGCTGATGACCTCCGTCAGCATCTTCGTCTTCCTCGCCTACGCCACGACGGCGGCGGTCGCCCGCCGCGTCGGCGCGGGTGATCTCCCGGCCGCCATCCGCCAGGGCATGGACGGTATCTGGCTGGCCCTGCTCCTCGGCGCCGGTGTCGTGGCCGTCGCCCTGCCGACGGCACCCCACCTCGTGGACCTCTTCGGCACCTCGGACGCGGCAGCCCCCTACGCGATCACGTATCTGCGCATCTCCGTGCTCGGCATACCGGCCATGCTCGTCGTCCTCGCCGCGACCGGTCTCCTGCGGGGCCTGCAGGACACCAAGACCCCGCTCTATGTCGCCGTCATCGGTTTCGTGGCCAACGGCGCTCTCAACGCGGGGCTCGTCTACGGGGCAGGGCTGGGGATCGCCGGCTCCGCCTGGGGCACCGTCATCGCCCAGTGCGGCATGGCCGCGGTCTACCTCGTGGTGGTTCTGCGTGGAGCGCGGAAGCACGGCGCCTCCCTGCGCCCGGACGCCGCCGGGATCAGGGCCTCCGCTCAGGCCGGTGTTCCCCTGCTGGTCCGCACCCTCTCCCTCCGGGCGATCCTGATGATCGCCACGGCGGTGGCCGCCCGACTCGGGGATGCGGACATCGCCGCCCACCAGATCATCCTGTCCCTGTGGAGTCTGCTCGCCTTCGCTCTCGACGCCATCGCCATCGCAGGGCAGGCCATCATCGGGCGCTACCTCGGAGCCGGTGACACCCAGGGCGCCCGCGCCGTCTGTCGTCGCATGGTGGAGTGGGGTATCGCCGTCGGGGTGGTGCTCGGTGTCCTGGTCGTCCTCAGTCGACCGGCGTTCCTGCCCCTGTTCACCAGTGACTCGGCGGTCAAGGACGCGGCCCTGCCCGCCCTGGTCATCGTCGCCCTGTCGCAGCCGATCTCCGGAATCGTCTTCGTCCTGGACGGAGTCCTGATGGGCGCCGGCGACGGTCCCTACCTCGCCTGGGCGATGGTGCTCACCCTGGCGGTCTTCACACCGGTCGCCCTGCTGGTGCCGGTACTGGGCGGCGGGCTCACCGCCCTCTGGGCCACCATGACGCTGATGATGACCGTACGGATGCTGACCCTGTGGCTCCGGAGCCGCTCAGGCCGCTGGATGGTGACGGGCGCGACCCGCTGACGACCGGGCTCGGCCGACGGACTGTTTCACGTGAAACACGGTGTTTCACGTGAAACCAGATACCGCGCCGACGGATACGGCGAGATGGGCCCGGATACGACGATGGGGCCGCACCCCGAAGGGTGCGGCCCCATCGCTCACTGCATCAGCGAGCGCGGCACTCAGGCCGCGACGACCTCGATGCTGACCTTGGCGTCAACCTCGGGGTGCAGACGCACGGACGACTGGTGGGCGCCCAGCGACTTGATCGGCGAACCGATCTCGATGCGACGCTTGTCGACCTCGGGGCCACCGGCAGCCTTGATCGCCGAGGCGATGTCGGCCGGGGTGACGGAACCGAAGAGGCGGCCGGCGTCGCCGGCACGGACGGCCAGGCGGACCTTGACGCCCTCGAGCTGGGCCTTCACCTGGTTGGCCTGCTCGATGGTCTGGATCTCGTGGATCTTGCGAGCACGACGGATCTGCTCGACGTCCTTCTCGCCGCCCTTGGTCCAGCGGATAGCGAAGTTCCGCGGGATCAGGTAGTTGCGAGCGTAACCGTCCTTGACGTCGACGACGTCGCCCGCGGCGCCGAGGCCGGAGACCTCGTGGGTGAGGATGATCTTCATGTGTCGGTCACCCTTCCCTTATCGCGCGGTGGAGGTGTAGGGCAGCAGCGCCATCTCACGGCTGTTCTTCACGGCCGTGGCGACGTCACGCTGGTGCTGCGTGCAGTTGCCGGTCACGCGGCGGGCACGGATCTTGCCGCGGTCGGAAATGAACTTCCGCAGCATGTTCGTGTCCTTGTAGTCCACGTACGTGACCTTGTCCTTGCAGAATGCGCAGACCTTCTTCTTCGGCTTGCGCACAGGCGGCTTCGCCATGGTGATTCTCCTGTGTGATCAAGAAGTTTGGGTGCGAACCCGCCCTAGAAGGGGGGCTCGTCCGAGTAGCCGCCGCCACCGCCGCCGGAGTTTCCACCCCAGCCGCCGCCACCGCCGCCCTGGTTGCCACCGGCGGGAGCGCCGGTCGCCCACGGGTCGTCAGCGGGAGCGCCGCCGCCCTGCTGGCCGCCACCGGGGCCGCCGCCCCAGCCGCCGCCACCCTGGCCGCCGCCGCCACCGCTGCCGCCGCCGTAGCCGCCCTGGCCACCGCGGCCGGTGGTCTTGGTGACCTTGGCCGTGGCGTTGCGCAGGCTGGCGCCGACTTCCTCGACGTCCAGCTCGTAGACCGTGCGCTTGACGCCCTCGCGGTCTTCGTAGGACCGCTGCTTCAGCCGGCCCTGCACGATGACGCGCATGCCTCGCTGGAGCGACTCGGCGACGTTCTCAGCCGCCTGGCGCCAGACCGAGCAGGTCAGGAAGAGGCTCTCGCCGTCCTTCCACTCGTTCGTCTGGCGGTCGAAGGTGCGGGGGGTGGACGCGACACGGAACTTCGCGACGGCCGCACCGGAGGGGGTGAAGCGCAGCTCGGGGTCGTCGACAAGATTGCCGACCACCGTGATGACGGTCTCGCCTGCCATGGGGAACCTCTCGGCGGGTTTGCTGCTGGCTGCTTGTGCTGCTACTCGAATCCCGGGATCAGCTGAGCGGAAGAGCTCAGTGGGTCTCGGGGCGGAGGACCTTGGTCCGGAGGACCGACTCGTTCAGGTTCATCTGGCGGTCGAGCTCCTTGACGACCGCAGGCTCGGCCTGCAGGTCGATGACCGAGTAGATGCCCTCGGGCTTCTTCTTGATCTCGTACGCGAGACGACGACGGCCCCAGGTGTCGACCTTCTCGACCTTTCCGCCGCCGTCACGGACGACAGAGAGGAAGTTCTCGATCAACGGAGAGACAGCGCGCTCCTCGACCTCGGGGTCGAGGATGACCATCACCTCGTAGTGACGCATGTGGAACCCACCTCCTTTGGACTCAGCGGCCACGGTCGATCCGTGGCAGGAGGGTTGTGATGCGTATCCGACGGTATCGGCCACCACTGACAGTCGGGGTTCTGTCGAGAACCCCCTGCGGTGATGTGGGCAGACACCGGTGCGGACGGTACAGAGTACCCGCACAGCGGCTTGCGGTTGAAATCCGGCCGCGAGGGCAGCCAATCTGTACACATCGGGTGTGTATGGCGCTACGATGCGCCGACTTTCGCAGGAGGTGCCCTATGGCACAGGCATTGCGACCCAACACCGCCGGCGGCCTCTTCGCCACGGACGGCAAGCCCCATCCGCTCCAGGACACCCTGCTCGCGGTGACCCTGGTGCTGGGCATCACGTCGTTCGTCACGGCACTCGTCGACGATGACCTGCACCTGCTCAGCTCCTGGACCGGCCTGGTGGGCATTCTCACCGGTGCCTACGGCCAGTGGATCTCGGAGACGACCCGTGAGCGCTTCGGCCTGATTCTGGGCCTGGGAGCCTCGGCTGTGGGGTTCTTCCTGGGCATGGCGCACGGCGGGTTGTTCGGCGGCCTCATCGACTGACGCCAGGGACACTCCCTCCTGAACATCGTGTGACGCCCCGGCCGCTCACGGGCCGGGGCGAAGGTCCGTACGCCCAACCGGCGCGCTCCCAAGGCGCAGTAGGCTTCGCGCGAGAGCCGGAGCCCCTGAACCCATGGGGACACACCAGCCCGAGGAGCGCCCCGAAATGAGCCTGACCCTGAGGACCATCAGCCGAGAGCAGCATCTGGCATACATCCAGAGCCTGCCGTCGGCGAGCCACATGCAGGTCCCGGCCTGGGCTGACGTCAAGGCGGAGTGGCGCTCCGAGCACCTCGGGTGGTTCGACGACCGGACCGGCGAGCTCGTCGGTGCCGGCCTGGTCCTCTACCGGCAGCTCCCCAAGATCAAGCGCTACCTCGCCTACCTGCCCGAGGGCCCGGTCATCAACTGGTTCTCGCCGAATCTGCAGGAATGGATCGAGCCGATGCTGGCTCATCTGAAGCAGCAGGGCGCCTTCTCCGTGAAGATGGGCCCGCCGGTGATCATCCGGCGCTGGGAGGCCGCCTCCATCAAGCAGGGCATCCAGAACCCGGACGTCAAGCGCCTGCGCGACATCGAGGCCGACCACATCGAGCCGCGCGCCTTCGAGGTCGCCGACAAGCTGCGCCGCATGGGCTGGCAGCAGGGCGAGGACGGCGGCGCCGGCTTCGGCGACGTCCAGCCCCGGTACGTCTACCAGGTGCCGCTGGCCAACCGTTCCCTGGAAGAGGTCCACAAGAACTTCAACCAGCTGTGGCGCCGCAACATCAAGAAGGCCGAGAAGGCCGGTGTCGAGGTCGTCCAGGGCGGCTACCAGGACCTCGAGGAATGGCAGCGGCTGTACGAGATCACGGCCGTGCGCGACCACTTCCGGCCGCGCCCGCTGTCGTACTTCCAGCGCATGTGGACGGCCCTCAACACCGAGGACCCCAACCGCATGCGGCTGTACTTCGCCCGGCACAACGGCGTGAACCTCTCGGCCGCGACGATGCTGATCGTCGGCGGGCACGTCTGGTACTCCTACGGCGCCTCCGACAACATCGGCCGTGAGGTCCGGCCCTCGAACGCCATGCAGTGGCGGATGCTGCGCGACGCCTACGCGCTCGGCGCCACCGTCTACGACCTGCGCGGCATCTCCGACTCCCTGGACGAGACCGACCACCTCTTCGGTCTGATCCAGTTCAAGGTGGGTACGGGCGGCCAGGCCGCCGAATACATCGGCGAGTGGGACTTCCCGCTGAACAAGCTGCTGCACAAGGCGCTCGACATCTACATGTCGCGCCGCTGACCCCGCACTCACCCCTCCTCCCGCACCTCTGACAGCCACGAGAAAGGTTCCAGGTCCGGATATGGCGCTCACGCTTTACGTCGACACCGCGCGCTGGCGTGCGCACCACAAGCACGTCCAGGATCAGTTCCCTGGGCTCGTCCCGGTCTGCAAGGGCAACGGCTACGGCTTCGGGCACGAGCGGCTGGCGGAGGAGGCCACCCGGCTGGGGTCGGACATCCTCGCCGTCGGCACGACGTACGAGGCAGCGCGCATCAAGGACTTCTTCGGCGGCGACCTGCTGGTGCTGACGCCGTACCGGCGTGGCGAGGAGCCGGTGCCGCTGCCGGACCGTGTCATCCGCTCGGTCTCGTCGATAGACGGCGTGTACGGCCTGGTCGGTGCCCGTGTGGTGATCGAGGTGATGTCCTCGATGAAGCGGCACGGCATCAGCGAGCAGGACCTCGCCCAGCTGCACGCCGCCATCGAGAACGTCCGCCTGGAGGGCTTCGCCATCCACCTGCCGCTGGACCGCACCGACGGCTCGGACGCGGTCGAGGAGGTCATCGGCTGGATGGACCGGCTGCGTGCGGCCCGGCTGCCCCTGCACACCATGTTCGTCAGCCACCTCAAGGCCGATGAACTCGCCCGTCTCCAGCAGCAGTTCCCGCAGACCCGGTTCCGTGCCCGCATCGGCACGCGGCTGTGGCTGGGGGATCACGAGGCCACCGAGTACCGCGGCGCGGTCCTGGACGTCACGCGCGTCGCCAAGGGCGAGCGCTTCGGCTACCGGCAGCAGAAGGCCGCCTCCGACGGCTTCCTGGTGGTCGTGGCGGGCGGTACGTCGCACGGGGTGGGCCTGGAGGCCCCCAAGGCGCTGCACGGCGTCATGCCGCGTGCCAAGGGCGTCGCCCGCGCCGGCCTCGCGACGGTCAACCGGAACCTTTCCCCGTTCGTCTGGGGCGGCAAGCAGCGCTGGTTCGCCGAGCCGCCGCACATGCAGGTCTCGATCCTGTTCGTGCCCTCGGACGCTCCGGAGCCGAAGGTCGGCGAGGAACTGGTGGCCCATCTGCGCCACACCACAACGCAGTTCGACCGGATCATGGACCGCTGACCGGCGCGGTGCGCTGAGGTCGCACCGCTCAGCAAGAAGGCCGTACACGGCTTCCCGTGTACGGCCTTTCGTTGTACCGCCTTACGCGTTCGCTCAGAGCGAACCGCCGGTCGCGCCCCGTTGGCCCCACTGGACCTGCGCCCCGTCGAACTCAACGGTCGTGTGCCGCGAGGGACGGGCCGCCGGACCGAGGACGAAGACGTCCTCGGCGCCGTCCAGCACTCCGCCCGAGGGATCGTCGTCGCCGGACCGGCGCACCGGATCCCGCTCCGGCATGAAGATGTCGCGCACGATCATGGCGCACAGGTACAGCGTCCCCAGCAGATGCAGGGCGATGGCCCAGTGGTAACCGTCGGTCGGCAGGCCCTTGTGGGCCTCTCCGCTGGTCGTGTACGCGAGGTACAGCCAGATCCCCAGGAAGTACGCCACCTCGCAGGCCTGCCAGATCAGGAAGTCCCGCCACCTCGGCCGGGCGAGCGCGGCCAGGGGGACCAGCCACAGGACGTACTGCGGCGAGTAGACCTTGTTGGTGAGGATGAACGCCGCGACGATCAGGAAGGCGAGCTGGGCGAACCGCGGGCGGCGCGGGGCGGTCAGGGCGAGCGCCGCGACAGCCGCGCAGCACACCAGCATCAGCAGCGTGGCGAGCGTGTTGACGGTGTCGATGCTGAGCGGGTCGTCCGAGTTCTGGGCCATGATCAGCCAGAAGGAGCCGAAGTCGACGCCCCGTTCCTGGCTGAACGTGTAGAACTTCGACCAGCCCTCGAACGCGAAGAGCATCACCGGCCCGTTCACGAGGACCCAGGCGACGATCGCGCCGCCCAGCGCCGTCCCGAACGCCCGCCACCTGCCCGCGCGCCAGCACAGCACCAACAGCGGCCCGAGGATCAGGAACGGATAGAGCTTGGCGGCCGTGGCGAGCCCCAGCAGGACGCCGAAAGCGAGGGGGCGGCCGCGTGACCACATCAGCATCGCCGCGGCCGTCAGAGCGACCGCCAGCAGATCCCAGTTGATGGTCGCCGTCAGCGCGAAGGCCGGCGCCAGAGCCACCAGCAGACCGTCCCAGGGGCGCCGGGCATGGGTACGGGTCACGCAGACGGCGATGACCGACGCACACACCATCAGCATCCCGGCGTTGACCATCCAGTACCACTGCTCCTGGTACTGGATGGTGCCGCTGCCGGGCGTGAGCCAGGAGGCGACCTCCATGAAGACGCCGGTCAGCACCGGGTACTCCAGGTACTGCATGTCGCCGGGCAGCCGGTCGAAGTACGGCACGAGCCCGTCGGCGAAGCCGCGCCCCTGGTAGAGGTGCGGGATGTCCGAGTAGCACGCGTGCGTGTACTGGGAGCTGGCACCGAAGAACCAGGCTCCGTTGAAGCAGGGCGCCTTCTGGACCAGGCCGAGAGCGAACATGCCGATCGCCACCAGCGCGATCACCCGCACGGGAGTCCACCGGGACGCCCCGATCAGGGCACGCCGCCCCAGCGGGCCGCCGATCAGCTCGCTGCCGGCCGCGGCGACCTCGTCCTCCTTGGTCGGCCGCACCGGGTCCGGCTCGTGGACGCTCGCTTGCGTCGATTCTGCACTGGGCATGCCGCACATCCTGCCGTACGTGTCTGTCAGTACGCCGAGGGCCGCCGTACCCGAGTGGGTACGGCGGCCCTTGTTTCACGTGAAACGGCTTCGCGTTTCACGTGAAACACCCAAGCCGGGCGATCGGCCGGCTAGCCGGTGGGGCCTCCGAAGATGCCTCCGTTGCCGTTTCCTCTGCTGTTGCCGCCGTTCTCGCTGGTATCCGTTGGCGAGGGCGACGTGCTCGGCTCTCCGCCCGTGCCGCCGTTCTCCGTACCACCGTCTTCCTCGTCACAGCCGAAGAAGCCGCAGGTGTCGGTGGGCGAGGGCGACTGCAGCGACGGCGTCCCGCTGGGCGTGGCGCTCGGGGACTCGGTCGCGGTCTCGCTGGGCTCCACACTGGGAGTCGGCGTCGGCGTCGGAGCGCCCACCGCGTCCTGGATGTCGCCGATCCTCGTGGGTTCCGGGAAGCCGAGGTCGGTCTCGCCCTTCAGGGCGGCCTTCATGTACTCGGTCCACACCAGCGTGGGGACGTCACCACCATGGATGGACGCCTCGCCCGCCGTGCCGTTCATGGAGAGCAGCTTGGCGCTCTTGGGGTCCTCACGGAACATCGCGACCGAGGTCGAGAGCTGCTGGGTGTAGCCGACGAACCAGGCCGACTTGTTCTCGTCCGTGGTACCGGTCTTTCCGGCCGCCGTACGGCCCAGGGACAGCGCGTTCTTACCCGTACCGTTCTGGATGACGTTCTCCAGAACGTTCGTGACGTTGTTCGCCACGTTCTCGGGCATCGCCTGCGTGATCCTCGGCTTCTCGAAGCCGGGAACCTCCTGCCCGTTGGACTTGACGCTCGTCACCGAGTACGGAGCGGCCTGCTTGCCGGCGGCGGCGAACGTCGCGTAGGAGTCGGCCATGCGGATCGCGCTGGGAGTCGACGTACCGAGCGCGAACGACGCGTTGAGGCCGGCGAAACTGCTGTCCAGGATGCCGGCCTTCTCGGCCAGGTCGGCCACGTTCTTCATCCCCACATCCATGCCGAGCTGCACGAACGGGGTGTTGACGGACTGCTCCATCGCCTTGCGCAGGGAGATGTACCCCCACGGGCGATCGCTCTCGTTCTCCTGGAAGAAGGGCGTGTTGTCCTTCTTCATGACATAGGAGCCGTCGTTGTTCCTGATCTTGAGATGGTCGTTGCCGTTGTACTTGCTGAGCGGCGAAAGGGGACCGTCGCTCCGGTAGGTGCCGTGCTCCATGGCGGCGGCGAGCACGAACGGCTTCCACGTCGAGCCGACGGGGACACCCGAGGTGTCCGCGTTGTTGTTGAAGTGGCCGTTCTCGTACCCCGCGCCGCCGTAGAGGGCGACGATCGCGCCGTCCTTGGGCTTCACCGACGCCGCGCCGAACTGGACGTGCTTGTCCAGCTCACGCTTGTCCGGGTCGAGCTTTTCCTTCTCGACCTTCTTGACGGCCTTGGTCAGCGCTTCGACCTTGGCCTTGTCGAAGGTCGTCTTGATCTGGTACCCGCCCTGGTCGAACTGCTTCTCCGTGATGTTGGAGTGGTTCAGGACGTACTTCTTGGCCGTGTCCGCCAGGTAGCCGATCTGGCCGCTCATGCCCTTGGCCGCCTTGCGGTCATCGGGCATGGGGTACGTCTTGATCGCCTTCTGGTATTCGGCGTCCGTGAGCTTCTTGTCGTTGTGCATCTGCTGGAGGATCCAGCCCCAGCGCTCCTCGGAACGCTTGCGGTTGGCGTCGGCGGTCGCCGTCTTGTCAAGGCTGTCGTTACCCGCAGGGTCGTAGTACGTCGGACCCTTGAGCAGGGCCGCGAGGAAGGCGCACTCGCTCGGCTCGAGCTTGACCGCGTCCTTGCCGTAGTACGTCTGGGCGGCAGCCTGGATGCCGTAGGCGCCGCGGCCGTAGTACGAGGTGTTGAGGTACCCCTGGAGGATCTCGTCCTTGGTGAGCTTCGTGCCCACCTTGATCGAGATGAACATCTCCTTGAACTTACGGGTGACCGTCTGGTCCTGGCTCAGGTAGGTGTTCTTGACGAACTGCTGGGTGATGGTCGAACCACCCTGCGTGTCGCCGCCCCGGGCCATGTTCGCCAGCGCTCGGGCGATGCCCATGGGGTCGACGCCGGAGTCCTGGTAGAAGCTCTTGTTCTCGGCCGAGATCACCGCCTGCTGCATGGCCTCGGGGATCCGGTCGATCGTGACGTTCTGGCGGTTCTGGCCACTACCGGTCGCGATCATCTGCTTGCCGTTGGCCCAGTAGTAGACGTTGTTCTGCGACAGGGCCGCCGCGTTCTCCTCGTTGGGGACGCCCACCATGGCGTACCCGATGCCCGCCACGGCCACCAGGCTCCCGAAGAAGCCGATGCACAGGCCGGAGACGAGCCTCCAGGACGGCACCCAGCGCTGCCAGCCGTACTTGCCGGCCCGCGGATAGTCGATCAGCCGCTTCTTGTCGTACATGGCCGGGCGCCCTCTGCCCCTGCCGGGCCCGGCAGGCCCGCCCGGAGCGGCGCGCCGGCCGCCTCGTGTCGGTTCGGCCGCTCTGCGGCGGCCGCCCCCACTTCTCTGCGCCGCACGCCGGGCATCCGCACGGCCGCCGTACTGGCGCTCCTCACCCCCCGAGTCGTAGGAGTCCGACCCATAGGAGTCGGACGGAGACCCGGTGGCGCCTCGCGGTGCCGCGCGGCGGCCGGAGGACGAGCCGGACTGGCCGCGTCGGGCCGCGGCACGTCCGCCTCCCTGCGGCTGCGGCGGTTTGCGACGGTGCTCGCTCATCGAACGACTACTCCTCGGGCAGGCGCACCCCTGCGCGCCTGGAAACGGTTGCTAGTTTCCGGTCCCCCCGAAGTACGGATGCGGTCGGCTCCGCATTCATCGGTCCCGCGTGCACCCGTACTACACCGAAGACGAGGACGCCCTCAGGCGTCCCACGGTTCCCGGTGATGTGCATGGCGCACAGACTACGCACCGCCAAAACCTGCCGAGGACCGAAGTTCACCTCAAATCAGGCAACTCGCGTCTGACGAATCAGTGATGTGACCCCGGTCACCACACCCCCTCTTGTCGCATCCGTAAGGCCGTTCTATCGTCGTGATGTATCGAGTCGATACATCAGCTCGACACATCTGACCGAGACATCGGTACCGCGGGAGAGAGGAGGCGACGATGAGCCGGCGTTCCGGGATCCTCGAGTTCGCCGTACTCGGCCTGCTCCGCGAATCTCCGATGCACGGCTATGAGCTGCGCAAACGACTCAACACATCACTGGGTGTGTTCCGTGCGTTCAGCTACGGGACGCTGTACCCCTGCCTCAAGACGCTGGTCGCCAACGGCTGGTTGATCGAGGAGCCGGGGAACACCACCGAGGACGCCCTCGCAGCCCCCCTCACGGGGCGGCGCGCCAAGATCGTCTACCGGTTGACGGCGGAGGGCAAGGAGCACTTCGAACAGCTGCTCTCGCAGACCGGGCCCGACGCGTACGAGGACGAGCACTTCGCCGCCCGTTTCGCATTCTTCGGGCAAACCTCACGCGATGTACGCATGCGCGTGCTGGAAGGCCGCCGCAGCCGGCTGGAGGAGCGCCTCGAGAAGATGCGCGTCTCCCTGGCCCGGACCCGGGAGCGCCTCGACGACTACACGCTTGAGCTTCAGCGCCATGGGATGGAGTCCGTGGAGCGCGAGGTGCGCTGGCTGAACGAGCTCATCGAGAGCGAGCGGGCGGGGCGGGACCTCAACGGTTCCTCCTCCGGAGAGCCCGCTTCGCGTGACACCACATCTGGAGCGTCGGGCGGCCTGCCCCGGCCGGGGGACGACCCCCGTCCGGATACGCCCGACGACACCGCCACGTGAGAGCCCCTGAGGGCCTCACTCATACACACAGGGAGCAACCGGAATGGGTTCGGTTCGCGTAGCCATCGTCGGCGTGGGCAACTGCGCCGCATCGCTGGTACAGGGAGTCGAGTACTACAAGGACGCCGACCCGGCGTCCAAGGTGCCGGGCCTGATGCACGTCCAGTTCGGCGACTACCACGTCCGCGACCTCGAGTTCGTCGCCGCGTTCGACGTGGACGCCAAGAAGGTCGGTCTCGACCTCGCGGACGCCATCGGCGCCTCCGAGAACAACACCATCAAGATCTGCGACGTGCCCAGCACCGGCGTGACGGTCCAGCGCGGCCACACCCTCGACGGCCTCGGCCGGTACTACCGGGAGACGATCGAGGAGTCCGCCGAGGAGCCGGCCGACGTCGTCCAGATCCTCAAGGACAAGCAGATCGACGTCCTGGTCTGCTACCTGCCCGTCGGCTCCGAGGACGCGGCGAAGTTCTACGCCCAGTGCGCCATCGACGCCAAGGTCGCCTTCGTCAACGCCCTTCCGGTCTTCATCGCCGGCACCAAGGAGTGGGCGGACAAGTTCACCGAGGCGGGCGTCCCGATCGTCGGCGACGACATCAAGTCCCAGGTCGGCGCCACCATCACGCACCGCGTCATGGCGAAGCTGTTCGAGGACCGGGGCGTCGTCCTGGACCGCACGATGCAGCTGAACGTCGGCGGCAACATGGACTTCAAGAACATGCTCGAGCGCGACCGCCTCGAGTCGAAGAAGATCTCCAAGACGCAGGCCGTCACCTCCCAGATCCGCGACCGCGAACTGGGCGAGGGCAACGTCCACATCGGCCCGTCCGACTACGTCGCCTGGCTGGACGACCGCAAGTGGGCCTATGTCCGCCTCGAGGGCCGCGCCTTCGGTGACGTCCCGCTGAACCTGGAGTACAAGCTGGAGGTCTGGGACTCCCCGAACTCCGCCGGCGTCATCATCGACGCCGTGCGCGCCGCGAAGATCGCCAAGGACCGCGGCATCGGTGGTCCGATCCTCTCCGCGTCGAGCTACTTCATGAAGTCCCCGCCGGTCCAGTACTTCGACGACGAGGCCCGCGAGAACGTCGAGAAGTTCATCAAGGGTGAGGTCGAGCGCTGACGCGCCGCAACGAGTCGCTCCTGCCAGGGCTGTGAGGGTCCCCGGGTCGTACGACCCGGGGACCCTCCCCGTATGTGAGGCTGTGCCCCATGGCCGTCGTCCGTGACCTGCGCGTCCTGTTGCGCTTCCAGGGCTTCCGGCGTCTGCTCGCCGTGCGTCTGCTCTCCCAGGGTGCCGACGGCGTGTACCAGGTCGCGCTCGCCGCGTACGTCGTCTTCTCTCCGGAGAAGCAGACCTCGGCCGCTGCGGTCGCCTCCGCGATGGCGGTGCTGCTGCTCCCGTACTCCCTCGTCGGCCCCTTCGCCGGTGTCCTGCTGGACCGTTGGCGCCGCCGCCAGGTCCTGCTGTACGGCAGCCTGTTGCGCGCCCTGCTGGCCTCGGCGACGGCCCTGCTGATGCTCAGCCCGGCCCCCGACTGGCTCTTCTACGTCTCCGCCCTGTGCGTCACCGCGGTCAACCGTTTCGTTCTCTCGGGCCTCTCCGCAGCCCTGCCGCGCGTGGTCGACGCAGATCGCCTGGTCATCGCCAACTCCCTCTCCCCGACCGCCGGGACGCTGGCGGCGACCGCGGGCGGCGGCCTCGCCTTCGCCGTCCGCCTGGTGGTGGCGGACTCCGACGCCGCCGTGGTGCTCGTGGGAGCCGGGCTGTATCTGTGTGCGGCCGTGGCGTCGCTGAGCATGGCGCGGGAACTCCTCGGCCCCGACCGGACCTCGGTGGGCGAGCGGCTCGGGCCCGCTCTCACGGGCACCGCTCGCGACCTGGCGGCCGGCGTACGTCACCTGGCCGCGCCGCAGCGCAGGGAGGCCGCCTGGGCGCTGGCGGCGATGTCGCTGATGCGGTTCTGCTACGGCGCCCTGCTGGTCATGCTGCTGATGCTCTGCCGGTACGCGCTCACCTCGACCACGGACGACGGACTCGCCCTGCTGGGGCTGGCGTTGGGCGTCTCCGGCGCGGGATTCTTCGCGGCGGCCGTGGTGACGCCCTGGGCCGCGGGGCGGCTGGGTCCGGGCCGCTGGATCGTCGTGTGCGCGGGGGCCGCCGCGCTGCTGGAGCCCGCTCTCGGGCTGCCGTTCGCCACCGCCCCCTTGCTGGTCGCGGCCTTCGTCCTGGGGCTGACCACCCAGGGCGCGAAGATCGCCACGGACACCATCGTCCAGTCCTCCGTGGAGGACGGCTTCCGTGGCCGGATCTTCTCCGTTTACGACGTCCTGTTCAACGTCTTCTTCGTCGGCGCCGCCGCCGTGGCGGCCCTGATGCTGCCTCCGGACGGCCGGTCCGTGCCTCTGGTGATCACGATCGCCGTTGTCTACGCGGCAGTAGCGGCGGCTATGGCCCGGTTTGGCCACCGGTAAGTGTCACATCAATGACACAGAGCCACTTCTGACTACTGCGCTGTCAGTGGGGACCGATAACTTACGTGCGTCTTATCTCGCGACATGTTCGCGTCATTCACCATGCACTAGGGGGAACCCCGAATGACCACTCCGCCGCCCCAGGGCAACCCGTTCGCACAGAGCCAGCCCGCGGGTCAGCCCCAGGCTCCGTACCCGCCGCAGGGCGGCTACCCCCAGCAGCCCGGACAGCCCGGCTTCCCGCCCCAGGGCGCTCCGTACGCCCCGGTCCCGCCCCAGCCGTCCGGCCGCAAGCTCAGCTTCAAGACCATCAAGAACATCGTGATCGTCATCGCGGTGGCGGGTATGGCCATCGGCGGCTACATAGCCAGCCGCGACGACGCCAACACGGCGGCCGTCGGCGACTGCATGCACCGTGGCAGCACCAGCGACAACAACCCGGACCTCGAGGTCGTCGAGTGCAGCGACGCGAAGGCTGAGTACGTGGTGCTGGCCAAGATCGAGGGCTCGTTCCTCACGGACACGCTGGCGTCGAGCAAGTGCGAGTCCGCGGCCAAGGACTTCCAGTACTCGTACACCGAGAGCGGTGACGGCAAGGACTTCCTGCTCTGCCTGAAGGACTACAAGAAGTAGGGCAGCCACGCAGACACGGAGAGGGGCGGTGTTTCACGTGAAACACCGCCCCTCCGGCTGTCTCCTGCGGGGTCATGTTTCACGTGAAACATGACCCCGTTTCACAGCCTCAGCCCTCCTGCCCGGCCCACCACTCCTTGAGTGCTGCGAGGGCGGCGTCCTGCTCCATCGGCCCGTTCTCCAGCCGTAGCTCAAGCATGTGCTTGTACGCGCGGCCGATGACCGGGCCGGGACCGACGCCGAGGATCTCCATGATCTGGTTGCCGTCGAGGTCCGGGCGGATGGAGTCCAGCTCCTCCTGCTCCTGAAGGCCGGCGATCCGCTCCTCCAGGCCGTCGTACGCACGCGACAGGGCTGTCGCCTTGCGCTTGTTGCGCGTGGTGCAGTCCGAGCGGGTCAGCTTGTGAAGACGGTCGAGGAGCGGTCCGGCGTCACGGACGTAGCGGCGGACCGCCGAGTCCGTCCACTCGCCGGTGCCGTAGCCGTGGAAGCGCAGATGGAGCTCGACCAGACGGGAGACGTCCTTCACCAGCTCGTTGGAGTACTTGAGGGCCGTCATGCGCTTCTTGGTCATCTTCGCCCCGACCACCTCGTGGTGGTGGAACGAGACCCGGCCGTCGCTCTCGAAGCGACGCGTGCGCGGCTTGCCGATGTCATGGAGCAGGGCTGCCAGGCGGAGCGTCAGGTCGGGACCGTCGTCCTCCAGGGCCATCGCCTGCTCCAGGACGATCAGCGTGTGGTCGTAGACGTCCTTGTGCCGGTGGTGCTCATCACGCTCCAGGCGCAAGGCGGGCAGCTCGGGCAGCACACGGTCGGCGAGGCCGGTCTCGACGAGCAGCGTCAGGCCCTTGCGCGGGTACCGGGACAGGACCAGCTTGTTCAGCTCGTCGCGCACCCGCTCGGCCGAGACGATGTCCAGACGCCCAGCCATGTCCGTCATCGCCGCGACGACCTCGGGAGCGACCTCGAAATCGAGCTGAGCCGCGAAGCGCGCGGCCCGCATCATCCGCAGCGGGTCGTCCGAGAAGGACTCCTCCGGGGTGCCAGGCGTGCGCAGCACACGCGCCGCGAGGTCCTCGAGGCCGCCGTGCGGGTCGACGAACTCCTTCTCCGGCAGCCCGACGGCCATCGCGTTCACGGTGAAGTCACGGCGGACGAGGTCTTCCTCGATGGAGTCGCCGTACGACACCTCGGGCTTGCGCGAGGTCCGGTCGTAGGCCTCCGAACGGTAGGTCGTCACCTCGATCTGATAGCCGTCCTTCTGGGCGCCGACGGTGCCGAAGGCGATCCCGACCTCCCAGACGGCGTCGGCCCACGGGCGCACGATCTTGAGGACGTCCTGGGGACGGGCGTCGGTCGTGAAGTCGAGGTCGTTGCCGAGCCGGCCCAGCAGCGCGTCCCGCACCGAGCCGCCGACCAGGGCGAGTGAGAACCCGGCCTCCTGGAAGCGGCGGGCGAGGACGTCGGCGACAGGAGCGACCCGCAGCAGTTCACTCACCGCGCGGTGCTGCACCTGGCTGAGGGCACTGGACGTTTCTTCGTTGGCGTTCGGCACAACAGAAGAGGGTACGTGGCCCGGGCGACCACAGGCTCCCCCTATTACGCGTGCGGACTCGTCCGTGAATAGACGCACAAGAGCTGCTCTTGAGATGTAAAAAGCCGCTCCCTTTTATACGGTCACATACCGGGCAGGACAGTGCCCGCCCGCGATCTTGTGGAGCGGACCGCGGCACTTCCCCTCAGCGCGCATCGTTACCATGCGTGGACGCACATTCCGACGACCACTGACGACGACGAGGGACGGGCGAAGCGCGTGGCCGACGCGGCAGACTTCCAGGGGACCAGTGCCTCACCTGCCCGCCGGTGGCTGCGGCGCACCGGGGCACTGCTCGCCGGCGCGCCTCTGCTGGCCGGGCTGCTCCAGCTGCCCGCCGCGGCCCCGGCGGACGCGGCCGGACAGGAGGCCCCGCAGGCGGCCGGAGGCTCGGGCTCGGTGGCCGTCGCTGTCGACTCGCTCACTCCCACCGCCCCCACCGACGGGGACACGGTGAACGTGTCGGGCACGGTCACCAACAACGGCAAGCAAGCGGTCACCGACGCGCACGCCGATCTGCGAGTGGGCCCCTCACTGGACACCCGCTCCTCCATCGACGCCCTCGCCAAGAAGAGCGGCGACGTCCAGGGACCCGCCGGCAAGGCGGTCGGCGGCAAGTACAGCGAGAAGTTCGCCAAGCTCACCCCCGGCGTGGCCCAGCCCTTCAACATCTCCGTACCGGCCGACGAGCTGGACCTCGGTCCGGACGGCGTCTACCAGCTGGCCGTCGCGCTCTCCGGTGAGACCTCCGCGCAGCCCTGGGACCAGGTCCTGGGGGTCCAGCGCACGTTCCTGCCGTGGCAGCCCGAGGAAGCCGGCACCAAGACGAAGACCACGTTCATGTGGCCGCTCACCTCCACCGTCCACATGACGGCCGAGACGGGGTCGAACGAGCAGCAGACGCCGGTCTTCCGCAACGACGACCTCGCCGAGGAGATCGCCCCGGGCGGCCGTCTCGACCAGATGGTGTCGCTGGGCAAGGGCCTCGACATCACCTGGGTGATCGACCCCGACCTGCTGGCATCCGTCGACGCGATGACGCGGAACTACCAGGTCAGAGGCGAGGACGGCACCACCACCGCAGGCCGGAACCAGGCGGTCGCCAAGCAGTGGCTCGCCCAGCTCCAGCAGGCCGTCACGGGCAAGGAGGTCGTCGCCCTGCCCTTCGGCGACCCGGACCTGGCCTCCCTCGCCCACAACGGCACGAACGTCACGGGTTCGCTGAGCCACCTCAAGGAGGCCACCGACGTCGTCGAGGACACGGTGGAGACGATCCTCCATGTGAAGCCGTCCACCGACTTCGCCTGGCCCGCGGACGGCGCCGTCGATCCGTCGATCGTGAAGGTCGCCACCTCGGCGGGCGCCGACAAGGTGATCGCCCGCAGCGACAGCCTCCAGGACAACCTGTCGTACACGCCCTCCGCGGCCCGGCCCGTCGGAGGCGGCACCACGGCGGTCGTCGCGGACGCCAGGCTGTCCACGGCGTTCCAGGGCAACCTGACGAAGGCCTCCGCCTCCACGCAAGCCGTGCAGCGCTTCCTGGCCCAGAGCCTGACGCTCGGCCTGCAGTCCGGCAAGCAGCGCAGTGTCGTCGTCGCCCCGCAGCGCATGCCCTCCGTGAGCCAGGCGCAGGCCATGGCCGAGGCGCTGGCGACCCTGCAGAGCGGGAACTGGTCCGAGTCGCAGGACCTCGCGGACGCCGCCAAGGCCAAGCCGGACCCGGCGGCCAACACCAGGGTGCCGCCGACCTCCGCGTATCCCTCCTCGCTGCGCAACCAGGAGCTGCTGCGGGCCGGCTTCGAGCAGATCGCCAGGACACAGGGCAAGCTCGACCGCTTCAAGGTGATCCTCACCGACCAGTCCCGGGTGGTGACCCCCTTCGGGCGGGCCATGAACCGTGAGATGTCCACGTCGTGGCGTGGCCGGGGCGTCGCGGCGGTGGGGTACCGCGACGGCGTCGAGTCGTACCTCGACGGGCTCGCCGACGGGGTCAAGCTGATCGAGAAGTCGGAGACCAAGCTCTCCGGCCGCAGCGCCACGATCCCCGTGACCGTCCAGAACAACCTGGTCCAAGGCGTCGAGCACCTCCATCTGCGGCTCACGTCGAAGAACCCGACGCGCCTGAAGATCGGCGACGACGCCTACGAGGAACAGCCCGTCACCGTGAACGGCGGCCACAGCCAGTCGGTGAAGTTCACCACGTCCGCCAACGCCAACGGCCGGGCGGAGGTCGTCGCCCAGCTGTACACCGAGGACGGCCAGAAGTACGGCGCCCCCGTCACCTTCGACGTGAAGGTCACCGAGGTCACGGCCACCGTGATGCTGGTCATCGGCGGCGGTGTCCTGCTCCTGGTCCTCGCCGGCTTCCGCATGTACACCCAGCGCAAGCGCGCCGCCGCCGCCCGCGAGACGGACGAGGACGGAACCGCAGAGGCGGACGACGACGCCGAAAGCCCGCAGAACCCCGAGGCCCCCGGCGACCGTCTCAAGCAGGAGACCGAGGCCGGATCGCGCGCGGAGGGCCCGGAGCAGCCGAGTGACCCGGCCCCGGACACCGCAGCGGAAAGCGCCGACCCGTCCGGCACGGGTGAGAGAGTGGACCGTTAGATGTCGTGGCCGGTGGGCCGGGGACGATGAGGTGGGGTAACCATGAACGCGCCGTACGACGGTGACCGCGGCCGTGCCGCGGGCAGCTCGGGCTACCCCGAGTCGGGCGGGCCCGAGGGCTCGCCGGCCGAGCACGGCCAGGTACCGCCGCAGCCCCCCGCGGACATGTACCTCCAGGACGCCTACGACCAGGACCCCTACCGGGCACAGGACCTAGCCGCCCAGGACCCGGTCGCCGAGGCCCTCTACGACCGCGCCGCGCACCCACCGCCCCCGGCGGGCACGTACCAGCCGCAGCAGATGTACGCCCAGCCTCCGCAGTCGCCGTACGCGCCCGACCCGCAGGTGTGGGCCCAGACGCCCGCGCCGGAGCCGGAGGGCCCGACACGGCACCTGCCCTACGGAGACGACCCCAGAACCACCCAGTTCGTGGGGGTGGACGATCTGGTCTCCCAGGCGGGCGAGCCGCGCCAGGAGCCGGACGCCTTCGCCCACCTCTACAGGGACCAGCAGCAGAACAGCGGTCACCCGTCGTACGAGCAGCCGTCGGTCCCCGGCCCCTCCCAGGCCCCGGGGCAGAGGGGACAGGGCCAGTACGCGGCACAGGGCCAGTACGGAGCCCAGGGCGCGTACGGCGCGCCCGGCCAGACCGCTCCGGCGCAGCCCCTCGTGGAAGAACCTCCCGCCCAGGAGCCCGCTGCCTCGCCGGCCCCCAAGAAGGGCGGCCGCGCCGCGGGCCTCATGAAGTCCAGCGCCGTGATGGCGGCGGGCACCATGGTCTCCCGCCTCACCGGCTTCATCCGCTCCGCGCTGATCGTGTCGGCCATCGGCGTCGGCTTCCTCGGTGACACCTTCCAGGTCGCCTACCAGCTGCCGACGATGCTCTACATCCTCACGGTCGGCGGCGGTCTCAACTCCGTCTTCGTGCCGCAGCTCGTACGCGCCATGAAGGACGACGAGGACGGCGGCGAGGCGTACGCCAACCGCCTGCTGACCCTCGTCATGGTGGCGCTCGGCGGGCTCACCGCGCTCGCGATCTTCGCCGCGCCGCTCCTGATCCGCCTGATGTCCCCCTCGATCGCCAGCGATCCCGCGGCGAATCAGGTCGCGATCACCTTCGTCCAGTACTTCCTGCCCTCGATCTTCTTCATGGGCATCCATGTGGTGATGGGCCAGATCCTCAACGCGCGCGGGAAGTTCGGCGCGATGATGTGGACCCCGGTCCTGAACAACATCGTCATCATCGTGACGCTGGGCATGTTCATCTTCGTCTACGGCACGGCCGCCGACTCCAAGATGGAGGTCTCGACCATCCCGCCGGAGGGCCAGCGGCTCCTCGGCGTCGGTGTCCTGCTCGGCCTCGTGGTCCAGGCGCTGGCGATGATCCCCTACCTGCGCGAGACCGGCTTCCGGCTGCGGCTGCGCTTCGACTGGAAGGGCCATGGCCTCGGCAAGGCCATGACGCTCGCCAAGTGGACGATCCTGTTCGTCCTCGCCAACCAGGCGGGCGCCATGGTCGTCATCTGGCTGTCCACCGCGGCGGGCAAGGCCTCGCCCATGAAGGGCACCGGTTTCGCCGCCTACGCCAACGCACAGCTCATCTGGGGCCTTCCGCAGGCGATCATCACGGTCTCCCTGATGGCCGCTCTGCTGCCGCGTCTGTCGCGGTCGGCGGCCGAGGGCGACGCGGGCGCCGTCCGCGACGACATCTCCCAGGGCCTGCGCACCACGGCGGTCGCGATCGTGCCGATCGCGTTCGGTTTCCTCTCGCTCGGCATCCCCATGTGCACGCTGATGTTCGGCTCCTCGGGCACCAGCGCGGCCACCAACATGGGCTTCATGCTGATGGCGTTCGGTCTCGGCCTGATCCCGTACTCGGTGCAGTACGTCGTCCTGCGCGCCTTCTACGCCTACGAGGACACCCGAACCCCCTTCTACAACACGGTCATCGTGGCCGCGGTCAACGCGGGCGCGTCGGCGGTCTGCTACTTCGTCGTCCCGGCCCGCTGGGCCGTGGTCGGCATGGCCGCCTCGTACGGCCTGGCGTACGCGATCGGTGTCGGCGTCGCCTGGAGCCGGCTGCGCAAGCGGCTGGGCGGGGACCTCGACGGCGCCCGTGTCCTGCGGACCTACGCCCGGCTGTGCATCGCGTCGATCCCGGCCGCGCTGCTCAGCGGCGCGGCCTGCTACGGCATCGGCCAGACCATCGGCCAGGGCGTCATGGGCTCGCTCGCCGGGGTACTGGCCGGCGGTGCCGTGCTTCTCGGGATCTTCTTCGTCGCCGCCCGCCGCATGCGTATCGAGGAGCTCAACTCGCTGGTCGGCATGGTCCGCGGACGCCTGGGACGCTGAGTCGGGGGGTAGACGCACAACCATCGTCAGCCGCTGCGTGTCGTGCATAGCGGCGGACTGTGGGCACAATTGGTTTCGGCGTCGGACGGCGCGCAACGGATGCCGGCCGGCGCGCACATGGATGGGGAGGCAGGAACGACGGTGGCGGAACGTAGTACGGCTGCCGTCGACGTGGCAGACAACAGCGACGACACGTCGCTGACCGCGAAGGCGGACCAGTCCACGGCCGACGGGGTGGCCAAGAACCGGGAGCGGGACACGGACAGCGACGAGGTACAGGAGAGCACCCGGACCGACGGGCCCGGAACGACCTCGCCGCCCGAACTGCACAGTGGGCACAAACTCGCCAGACGCTACCGCCTCGAGGAGTGCGTCACCCGTCTGGACGGTTTCAGCAGCTGGCGTGCCGTGGACGAGAAGCTCCGCCGTGCCGTCGGCGTGCACATCCTGCCCGCCGACCACTCACGGGCCCGCTCGGTCCTGGCCGCCGCACGCTCCTCCGCGCTTCTCGGCGACCCCCGCTTCGTCCAGGTGCTGGACGCGGTGGAGGAGAACGACCTCGTCTACGTCGTCCACGAGTGGCTTCCCGACGCGACGGAGCTGACCCCGCTCCTCGCCTCCGGGCCGCTGGAGCCGTACGACGCCTACCAGATGGTCAGTCAGATCTCCTCCGCCATGGCCGCCGCGCACCGCGAGGGTCTCGCCCATCTGCGGCTGAACCCCAACGCCGTGCTGCGCACCTCGACCGGTCAGTGGCGCATCCGCGGGCTCGCCGTGAACGCCGCCCTGCGCGGCGTCACGACCGAGACCCCGCAGCGCACCGACACCGAGGCCATCGGCGCCCTGCTGTACGCGGCGCTCACCCAGCGCTGGCCGTACGAGAGCGACGCGTACGGCCTGGCGGGCCTGCCGAAGGACATCGGTCTGATCGCACCCGACCAGGTGCGTGCCGGTGTGCACCGCGGGCTCTCCGAGCTGTCCATGCGCGCGCTCGTCAACGACGGTGCCACCGCGTCCCGGCACGAGTCGCCGTGCACGACGCCCGAGGAACTGGTGAAGGCGATCGGCGAGATGCCCCGCATCCGCCCGCCGGAGCCGGCGTTCACGGCCCCGCCCGAGTACCAGCGCACGACGTACCAACAGGGCACGTACGGCCGCCAGGCCCCGCGCCTCGGCGCCACCCAGCCGGTCCCGACCCCGCCGCCCCCGCTGCAGAGCCGCACGGGCAAGGCCCTGAAGTGGGCCGTGTCCGCGCTCCTGATCGCCGCACTGGGCCTCGGCAGCTGGCAGCTCGCGGACGCGCTCATGGACCAGGGCGGCAAGAACGAGGAGCCGGGCCCGACGCAGACGAGCGACGGGAACGACAAGGGCCCCAAGAAGCCGGCGGGCGGCAAGCCCATCTCCATCAGCGGTGCCCGGGACTTCGACCCCTTCGGCGACCAGACCGAGAAGCCGTCCGACGTAGGGAAGGTCTACGACAGCAGCACCGCCTCGTACTGGCAGACGGACTACTACCTGAGCTCGGACTTCGGGCGCCTGAAGCCGGGTGTCGGCATAATCCTCGACCTCGGCAAGGTCCAGCAGGTGGGCAAGGTGAAGGTCACCTTCGTCGGGGACACCTCGGTCGAGCTCCGCAGCGCGAGCGCGGACGCGGGCTCGGAGCCGACGTCCTTCGACGCCTACTCCAAGGTCGCCGACGGCACCGGTACGACTGTGGAACTCAAGCCCAAGTCCCTCAAGAGCCGCTACCTCCTGGTGTGGCTGACCGAGCTGCCCACGCAGGACGACGGCAAGTGGCGCGGCAGGGTGGCGGACATCAAGGTGACCAGCTGACGGCATCTGCCTCGAGGAAGGAGGCCGATGGCAGACGGCACCGGGTACGACGGAGTAAGCGATCAGGATCTGCTCGCCCGCCACGTCGAAGGCGACCCCGACGCCTTCGGTGAGATCGTGCGGCGGCATCGCGATCGTCTCTGGGCCGTCGCCCTGCGGACGCTGGGGGACCGCGAGGAGGCCGCTGACGCGGTGCAGGACGCCCTCGTGTCCGCCTACCGGGCCGCCCACACCTTCCGGGGCCAGTCGGCCGTCACAACCTGGTTGCACAGGATCACGGTGAACGCCTGCCTGGACCGCGCCCGCAAGGTCGCCTCCCGGAAGACCTCTCCTGTCGACGACACCGAGCGTCTCGAGCAGCTGCTGGAGCCGCACGAGTCGGCCTCCGCGCCCGCCGAGCGCAACGATCTCCACCGGCAGCTGATCGAAGCCCTGGGCACCCTGCCGGCCGACCAGCGCGCCGCGCTCGTCCTGGTGGACATGCAGGGCTACCCGGTCGCCGAGGCGGCCCGCATCCTCGACGTGCCGACCGGCACGGTGAAGAGCCGATGCGCACGCGGCAGAGCCAGACTCCTACCGCTGCTCACCCACCTACGGCCGGACAGCGGCGGCAAGGGCAAGAACCCGGGCGGGGAACGGAACCGGACGCAAGAGCCAACCGTCCCACCCGCAGCGGGACCACGCCGAACGGGACCGCCGGACACAGGACCGAGCGACTCAGCTGCAGTGAAGGGCGGAGGTGGACGAGCGTGACGTCGACGACAGACATGGCCGGGCACCCGGACGTCGCGGAGATCTCCGACCTCTCCGAGGGCATCCTCCCTGCGCCCCGGAGCAGCGACGTGCGTCGCCATCTGGACGGCTGTGAGCTCTGCGCGGACGTCTATGCCTCCCTGGAGGAGATCCGCGGCCTGCTCGGCACACTGCCGGGCCCGCCGCGCATGCCCTCCGACGTCGCAGGCCGCATCGATGCCGCACTCGCCGCCGAGGCGCTGCTGAACGCCACGGAGCCCGAGGCCGCAGAGGAGCCGGCGCCGGTAGGCGCTCCCCGCTCCGCTTCCGAGCACGACAGTTCCGAGCACGACAGCGGTGCGCGTGTTTCACGTGAAACATCGACGCCCGCCGACCGGCCCGCCGGGCGCCCCCGCTCTTCCACCACCGGACCGGGCCGCAAGGGGCACACACGGAACGGACGGCGCAGGATCGCCGTTCTGGGGACCGTCTTCACGGTGGCGGCCCTGGGGCTGGGCTCCGTCCTGCTGTCATCGCTCGGCGACAACCAGCCGCCCCACGACACAGCGGGCGGCAGGCAGACCACCGCCGCGGACACCTTCTCCGAGGGAAAGCTGCAGAAGCAGGTCAACGACCTCCTGACCGAGAACCAGAGCGAGGAAGGCGGCGGCTCCCGCACCCCCCTCGGCGCGGCGACCGCCCCCGGCACCAACCACCCCAGGGTCCTCAGGGAACCCACCGTGCCCGGCTGTGTCCGTGACGGCATCGGGCGCAAGGACGCGGCCCTGGCCGTCGAGAACGGCACGTACCAGGGGAAGAAGGCCATGCTCGTGCTGCTTCCCAACGCCTCCGACGCCACCCGGGTCACCGCCTACATCGTCGACGCGACCTGTGTGGATCACCAGGCGTCCGCCGCCGAGGGCAAGGTCCTCCTGGAGCGCTCCTACCCGTCCTCCTGAGCGAGTGCGTCGGATTCGCCCTGCGTGGTATCCAGCACAGTGCCGCATCTCCGTGTGCCCGGACACAGCGGGAATGCACGCCCCTTAGGATCCGTTGGGTGGTGTGAGAGTTCCGAGAGACGCTCCCACCGGTCGAACGACGCAGACCAGAGACGAGGAAACAACCCGTGAGCGACGTCCGTAACGTGATCATCATCGGCTCCGGGCCCGCCGGCTACACGGCGGCGCTCTACACCGCGCGCGCGTCGCTGAAGCCACTGGTGTTCGAAGGCGCCGTCACCGCCGGCGGCGCGCTCATGAACACCACCGACGTCGAGAACTTCCCCGGCTTCCAGGACGGCATCATGGGCCCTGAGCTCATGGACAACATGCGTGCCCAGGCGGAGCGCTTCGGTGCCGAGCTCGTCCCGGACGATGTCGTGACCGTCGACCTGTCCGGCGAGATCAAGACCGTCACGGACACCGCCGGTACCGTCCACCGGGCGAAGGCCGTCATCGTCTCCACCGGCTCGCAGCACCGCAAGCTCGGCCTGCCGAACGAGGACGCTCTCTCCGGCCGTGGAGTGTCCTGGTGCGCCACCTGTGACGGGTTCTTCTTCAAGGACCAGGACATCGCCGTGATCGGTGGTGGCGACACCGCCATGGAGGAGGCCACCTTCCTCTCGCGGTTCGCCAAGTCGGTGACCGTCGTCCACCGCCGCGACACCCTGCGCGCTTCCAAGGCCATGCAGGAGCGCGCCTTCGCCGACCCGAAGATCAAGTTCGTGTGGGACAGCGAGGTCGCCGAGATCCAGGGCGACCCGAAGCTCTCGGGCCTGAAGCTGCGCAACCTCAAGACCGGTGAGCTCTCCGACCTGCCGGTGACCGGCCTGTTCATCGCGATCGGCCACGACCCCCGCACCGAGCTCTTCAAGGGTCAGCTCGACCTGGACGAGGAGGGCTACCTGAAGGTGGAGGCGCCGTCGACGCGCACGAACCTGACCGGTGTCTTCGGAGCCGGCGACGTGGTCGACCACACCTACCGTCAGGCGATCACCGCGGCCGGGACCGGCTGCTCCGCCGCGCTCGACGCCGAGCGCTTCCTCGCCGCCCTCGCGGACGAGGAGCAGCCCGAGCCCGAGAAGACCTCTGTCTGAACTCCTCCCTACCCGCCCCACGCACCAACCAGTTAAGGAGCCCGCCGTGGCCGGCACCCTGAAGAACGTGACCGACGACTCCTTCGAGCAGGACGTCCTCAAGAGCGACAAGCCTGTCCTGGTGGACTTCTGGGCCGCCTGGTGCGGTCCGTGCCGCCAGATCGCGCCGTCCCTCGAGGCGATCGCCTCCGAGTACGGCGAGAAGATCGAGGTCGTCAAGCTGAACATCGACGAGAACCCGGGTACGGCCGCCAAGTACGGCGTCATGTCCATCCCGACCCTGAACGTCTACCAGGGTGGCGAGGTCGCCAAGACCATCGTGGGCGCGAAGCCGAAGGCCGCGATCGTTCGCGACCTCGAGGAGTTCATCGCCGAGTGAATCGGCTGAGCCGTCGCAGCGACGGTGCATGTTTCACGTGAAACACGAATGGGCCAACCCGGAAGGGTTGGCCCATTCGTTTGACTGCCTGCCTCTACAGCGGTCGCAGGGCCGGCTCCTTCTGTACGGCGCCCAGGAGCCGGTCCAGCGCCATCTCGACGTCTTCCTTCCAGGAGAGCGTCGATCTCAGATCCAGTCTCAGCCGGGGATTGGTGGGGTGCTGCCTGACCGTCTTGAAGCCCACCGCCAGGAGATGGTCCGCGGGCAGCACACAGGCCGGCTCCTTCCAGCGCACGTCTCCGAACGCCTCGATCGCCTTGAAGTCACGCCGCAGCAGATCCTTGGCGACCGTCTGGACCATCACCCGGCCCAGTCCCTGCCCCTGATAGCCCGGCATGATGAACGCGGTCATCAACTGAACCGCGTCGGGGGAGATGGGACTCGTGGGAAACGCCGTGGAACGGGGGACGTAGGCGGGAGGGGCGTAGAGCACGAAGCCCACCGGCACATCGTCGACGTACACGACCCGTCCGCAGGATCCCCAGTCCAGCAGAACAGCCGAGATCCAGGATTCCTTCTCCAGGGCGGGTGTGCCCGCCTTTACCGCGGCCTCACCGCTGACTGGGTCGAGCTCCCAGAAGACACACGAGCGACAGCGCTTGGGAAGGTCCTGAAGGTTGTCCAGCGTGAGCGGTACGAGCCGACGCCCCATGAAGGCTGTTCCTCGCTTCCTTCGCCCGCCGCGTCGCGGGCGGCTGTCAGAGCGCTCCGTTCCCTGAGGAGGCTGCCGATGAACCCACCGACCGCCCCCAGTCCCAAACCGGCGCTCACCAGTCCGGTGCGGCTCATCGTTCCCATGGCCCCTGCCTGCCTTTCAGAGGTGCTGCCGGGGTGGTAGCGCCGTACCCCAACGCATCGTATCCACGATGCGATTCCATCGATACCGCCAGAAAGGAAAGAGCGGGCCACGTTCCGGTACACACCGGACACGGCCCGCTCTGTCGGATGCACAGCGGAGGCTCCTGCCGGAGGCTCAGGAGTCGCTCTCCTCGGAGTCGCTCTCCATGAGGCTCTTCTGCAGGACCGGTCCCTCTCCGGGAGCGAAGGACCCGAGAATCCGCTCGAGGTCCTCCATGGAGGCGAACTCGACGGTGATCTTGCCCTTCTTCTGGCCCAGGTCGACCTTCACCCGCGTCTCGAAACGGTCCGACAGCCGCGTGGCGAGGTCGGACAGCGCGGGGGAGACCAGGGCACCGGCGCGCGGGCCCTTGGGTCGCTGTGCCTTCTGAGGCCGTGAGCCCATCAGGGTCACGATCTCCTCGACGGCCCGCACCGAGAGTCCCTCGGCCACGATGCGGTGGGCCAGCCTGTCCTGCTCCTCCGAGTCCTCGACGGACAGCAGTGCCCGTGCGTGGCCGGCGGAGAGCACCCCGGCGGCGACCCGGCGCTGCACGGCCGGCGAGAGCTTCAGCAGCCGCAGGGTGTTGGAGACCTGCGGGCGGGATCGGCCGATGCGGTCCGCCAGCTGGTCGTGCGTGCAGTTGAAGTCCCTCAGCAACTGGTCGTAGGCGGCTGCCTCTTCCAGCGGGTTCAGCTGGGCGCGGTGCAGGTTCTCCAGCAGGGCGTCCAGGAGGAGCTTCTCGTCCTCCGTGGCCCGCACGATCGCCGGGATCGCCTCCAGTCCCGCCTCGCGGCAGGCACGCCAGCGTCGCTCGCCCATGATGAGCTCGTAGCGGGCGGGACCCACCTGCCGTACGACGACCGGCTGGAGGAGCCCGACCTCCTTGATGGAGGTGATGAGCTCGGCCAGTGCGTCATCGTCGAAGACCTCACGCGGCTGCCGTGGGTTCGGCGTGATGTCGTCGAGGGGGATCTCGGCGAAGTGCGCACCGACGGGCGCCGCAGGCAGGGCTGGAGCGCTGGGCTGAACCGGCTCCTCTGTTTCACGTGAAACATTCGGCAGAGTCGCTACCTTCGCTGCCGCCACCCCACGCTCGTTCGGCAGCGAAGGCACGGCCGCGGGGGCTGTGGAAGCAGCTCCCCCTGCCGCCGCCTGGGCCACCGACTTCTCCGTGGGGGCAGCAGGGATCAGCGCGCCGAGTCCACGGCCCAGTCCCCTCCGTCGATCGCTCACTGGATGCCCTCCACCATGCTCGGGTCGTTCTGCTGTACGCCGATATGGGCGTGCGTGGCTTCATAGCTGATGCCGACGCCCTTCAGCGCGATCTCTCGTGCCGCCTCCAGGTAAGAGAGGGCACCACTCGATCCTGGATCGTATGTCAGTACCGTCTGCCCATAACTCGGCGCCTCGGAGATACGGACGGAGCGGGGGATGCTCGTCCGCAGTACCTCGTCGCCGAAGTGGGTGCGCACCTCGTCCGCGACCTGGGAAGCGAGTCGCGTCCGGCCGTCGTACATGGTGAGCAGGATGGTCGACACATGCAGGGCGGGGTTGAGGTGCCCGCGCACGAGGTCGACGTTGCGCAACAGCTGACCCAGGCCCTCCAGCGCGTAGTACTCGCACTGGATGGGGATCAGGACCTCCTGGCCCGCCACCAACGCATTGACCGTCAGGAGGCCGAGTGAGGGCGGGCAGTCGATGAGGATGTAGTCCAGCGGCTGCTCGTACGCCTGGATGGCACGCTGCAGCCTGCTCTCCCGGGCCACCAGGGACACCAGCTCGATCTCGGCACCGGCGAGATCGATCGTGGCGGGGGCGCAGAAGAGACCTTCCACATCAGGGACCGGCTGGACGACCTCGGAGAGCGGCTTGCTCTCCACCAACACGTCGTAGATGGAAGGAACTTCTGCGTGATGGTCGATACCCAGTGCCGTGGACGCATTGCCCTGTGGGTCGAGGTCGACCACCAAGACGCGGCCGCCGTGCAGGGCCAGCGACGCGGCAAGGTTGACGGTCGTCGTTGTCTTGCCCACACCGCCCTTCTGGTTGGCGACCACCATGATTCGGGTTTGCTCGGGCCGTGGCAGGCCCTCGCCGGCGCGGCCCAGTGCCTCCACCGCCAGTTGGGCAGCACGACCGATGGGAGTGTCGTCCATCGGAGGCGGTGTTTCACGTGAAACATCCGCCCCCATCGACTCGGTACGGGGACCGGGGACCGGATCGGTCATCGGTCCCGCGATGTTGGCGTCGGACCGCAAGGATTCACTCTCCTCGACTTCAGGCTCGCTATGAACAGAGCCTCCCATGCCTTCGGGGTCGTGAACCAGTGAGGCCTGGCGTTCTGTGGAGAAATCCACCTCTGTGGACAACTCGGTACCCTCACCGAGTGAACCGAGAGGCTTACGGTCGCGGGGTTCGGCCGCAGCGCGGCCACGACTGATGATGCCGTGCAGCAGTGAGCGACGTTTCACGTGAAACACGATGCACAGCAGCCGGGGCCGAACTGCCGCGACACTCCGGCATGCATCGGTTTGGCAGCTTGTGTGGAGTACGTCTCGTCGTCAGGACGGATCAGCGTCGCCGACGCGTTCGACCTGTGCGAGCCGCCTTGGCGCGCTTCGCGGCGAAGCGCACACCGCCGGGACTCTCCCCGACCTCGACGCGTACGACCGTGGACATCGGGTCCACCACGCCTTCACCCACATGCAGGATGGACGTCTCCACAGCGCCCAGCTTGCTCAGTGCCGCCGACGCGCTCTTCAGCTCCTCCTCGGCGGCATCGCCCTTGAGCGCGAGCATCTCCCCGTAGGGCCGCAGCAGCGGGACGCCCCAGGTGGCGAGACGGTCGAGCGGTGCAACGGCCCGAGCGGTCACGACGTGCACAGGCTGGATCTTCCCCATGACCTCTTCGGCCCGGCCGCGAACGACCGTCACGTGATCCAGGCCGAGCAGCTCCACGACCTCGGTGAGGAAGTTGGTGCGCCGCAGCAGCGGCTCCAGCAGCGTGATCTTCAGGTCCTCCCGGACGAGCGCCAGGGGAATGCCGGGTAGCCCGGCACCCGAGCCGACATCGCACACGGTCACGCCCTCGGGCACGACCTCCGAGAGCACCGCGCAGTTCAGCAGGTGCCGCTCCCACAGGCGGGGCACTTCACGCGGGCCGATGAGACCACGCTGCACACCCGCCTGAGCGAGCAGCTCGGCATACCGCACCGCATCCGCGAAGCGATCACCGAAGACCTCGCGTGCCTGCTCGGGCGCGGGGGGAAGCTCCGCTGCCTCCGTCACGGGGGACCGTCCTTCCGTACCGCGTCAGCGCGCCCAGCGCCGACGCCAGAACCACCAGAACTATCAAGGCTGACAAAGTTCGGCCCCGCCTGCGCAACAGACGGGGCCGGGGAACCTAGGGGCCGATCAGGCGGGCAGCACGACGACGAAGCGCTGCGGCTCCTCGCCCTCGGACTCGCTGCGCAGACCCGCGGCCTTGACCGCGTCGTGCACGACCTTGCGCTCGAACGGCGTCATCGGCTTCATCTTCACGGCCTCACCGCTGCTCTTGGCCTCGGCGGCGGCCTTGGCGCCCAGCTCGGACAGCTCGGAGCGCTTCTGGGCGCGGTATCCCGCGATGTCGAGCATCAGTCGGCTGCGGTCGCCGGTCTCCCGGTGCACCGCCAGACGGGTGAGCTCCTGGAGCGCCTCCAGCACCTCACCGTCGCGGCCGACCAGCTTCTGCAGGTCGCGGCCCGCGTCGCTGATGATCGAGACGGAGGCACGGTCGGCCTCGACGTCCATGTCGATGTCGCCGTCGAGGTCGGCGATGTCGAGCAGACCCTCCAGGTAGTCCGCAGCGATCTCGCCTTCCTGCTCCAGGCGGGACAGGGTGTCTGCACCCTCGGCAGCGGCGGAGGTGGTGCCTTCCGTCACGGGATGGACTCCTTCTTACTTCTTGGACGGGGACTTGGGCCGCTGCGGGCCCTTGCGCTGTCCGGACTGGGCCTTGCTGCGGGTACCACCGCCGGACTTCGTGCCGCCCTTCTGGGCAGCCGCGGCGGGCTTGGCGTCGTCGGGCTCGTCGGACTTGCTCAGCGACGTCTTCGGCTCGGCCTCGCCGACCGCCTTCGCGGCACCGGACTGGCGCTGGGACTTGCTCTGGCGCTTGGGCTGCTGACGCTTCTGGCTGGCCGTGGTCGGCGTACCGTCCTCGGTCTCGACAGCGGCAGAGGTGTCGCCCTTGATCACGGTGCCGTCGGCCTGGGCGACGAGTCCGGCCTTGCTGAGGCCGTTGATGAACTTGCGCTCGAACTCGTTGCGGTCGCGTCCCTTGGCGACGATCGCCTTGACGATGGCCCGGTCACGGCGCCGGCCGACCTTGCTGTGCTGCGAGACGTGCTTGTCCAGACGCTCCAGGTACGAGGCCTGGGCCTTCGAACCCGGGGTCGGGTTGTTGTGGATGACGTACATCTGCTGGCCCATGGTCCACACGTTGGTGGTCAGCCAGTAGACGAGGACACCGACGGGGAAGTTGATGCCGAAGACGGCGAACATGACGGGGAAGACGTACATCAGCATCTTCTGCTGCTGCATGAACGGCGTCTTCACCGTGGTGTCCACGTTCTTCGTCATCAGCTGGCGCTGGGTGAAGAACTGCGACGCCGACATCAGGACGATCATGATGGCGGTGACCACGCGGACGTCGGTGAGGGAGGCACCGAGTGCTTCCACCTTCGACGAGCTGTCGGTGAACTTCGCCGCCAGCGGCGCACCGACGATGTGGGCCTTCTGCGCGCTCTGCAGCAGGCTCTGGTTGATCACACCGATGGTGTCGCCCGTCGCGATGCTGTTGAGCACGTGGTACAGGGCGAAGAAGAACGGCGACTGCGCCAGGATGGGAAGGCACGAGGAGAGCGGGTTGGTGCCCGTCTCCTTGTACAGCTTCATCATCTCTTCGGACTGACGCTGCTTGTCGTTCTTGTAGCGCTCCTGGATCTTCTTCATCTCGGGCTGCAGCGTCTGCATGGCCCGGGTCGACTTGATCTGCTTCACGAAGAGCGGGATGAGGCAGATACGGATCAGGATCACCAGGGACACGATCGACAGGCCCCAGGCCCAGCCGGTGTCAGGCCCGAAGAGGGCGCCGTACACCGAATGGAACTGGACGATGACCCAGGAGACGGGTGTGGTGATAAAGCTGAAGAGGCTGGCAATCGTGTCCACTAATCATGCTCCTTGGGCATGGGACGGTGTCTCTGCGGCCGGGCTCGAAGGACCGGACTGACTCGTGGGAGAAGTCTGTCCCTCGGTGGCCGGGTCGGCGGCGGAGGGCCCGCCCTTGCGTGCACGCCACGCGGTACGCAGCATTTCGTGCCACCGCGGGCGCTTGCGCGGCGGGACATGGTCCACACCACCCAGCGACCACGGATTGCACCGCAGGATGCGCCAGGCCGTGAGTGCCGTTCCCTTGATGGCACCGTGCCGGTCGATGGCCGTGTAGCCGTAGTGGGAGCACGACGGGTAGTACTTGCAGACCGGCCCGAGCAGCGGACTGATCGTCCACTGGTAGAGCTTGATCAGAGCCAGCAGCGGGTACTTCATCGCGCGCCCCCTCCCAGCAACCGCTGGAGAGCGGCATCCAGGTCTCGGGCCAGCTGTGCATGGTCGGCGTCGCCCGATCCGGGCAGCGCTCGTACGACTACCAGGCTACCGGGGGGCAGCTGGGCGACTCGCTCGCGCATCAGATGGCGAAGCCTGCGCTTCACCTTGTTGCGCACGACCGCGCCACCCACCGCTTTGCTCACGACGAAACCCGCACGCGTCGGGGGAGCGCTCTCCCCAGGCGCATGCGGGTCCGTGGCACCGCTACGAAGGTGGACGACGAGAAGCGGGCGTCCTGCCCGACGTCCTCGTCGTACCGCGGTCGCGAAGTCTTCGCGCCGCCTCAGCCGATGCTCGGTAGGCAGCACGACGTCATGACCTGATCGGGATCAGGCGGACAGGTTGGCGCGACCCTTGCTGCGGCGGTTCGCGAGAATCGCGCGGCCGGCACGGGTACGCATCCGCAGGCGGAAGCCGTGGGTCTTCGCGCGACGACGGTTGTTCGGCTGGAAGGTGCGCTTGCTCACTCGGGGGCTCCAGAAGAAATCGGTAGATGCGGGGTGCCGTCCTGGCTGTCACCGTGCGCCCACGAGTAGCTCGCAGTTACGCCCGAGTGCACCGCTGACCGATCACCCAAATGACCTGTGCCCATCGGAGGCAGGCGGCAGCAGCCATCGACAACTCGACCTGGTTACGGTACGCGCGGCTACGCCATCCGGTCAAACCAGGAGTCGCCGGGAGACACTTGTCCACAGGCTGGGGACAACAACTTGAACCCTACCGGCCGCCCTGACTACCGTGACGGAACTCCGATTCGTTCCCTTATCCCTGCCCCACTCGAATTACATCCCGAGCCGTCCCAGAACCACACGTTCGTGGGACCTGTGAGAGAGCGTGCCCTGTGGCTGACGTACCTGCCGATCTTGCCGCAGTGTGGCCACGCGTATTGGAGCAACTCCTCGGGGAGGGTCGCGGTCAGGGCGTCGAGACGAAGGACGAGCACTGGATCCGGCGCTGCCAGCCGCTCGCACTGGTCGCGGACACCGCCCTGCTCGCCGTACCGAACGAATTCGCGAAGGGCGTACTCGAGGGCCGTCTCGCGCCCATCGTCAGCGAGACCCTGAGCCGCGAGTGCGGCCGCCCGATCCGGATCGCGATCACCGTCGACGACTCCGCGGGCGAGCCCCCGGCCCCGCCGGCGCCCCCGGCCCGCCCCCAGCAGCCGCGCTACGAGGAGCCCGAGATCCCCGCCGCGCGCCAGGACCGCGACGGATACGAGGGATACGGCCGCCACCGCGCCGACCCGATGCCGGGAGCGCCCGGCGATCAGCATCCGCCTACGCGCGCAGATCAACTGCCCACCCCGCGCCCCGCGTACCCGTCCGAGTACCAGCGCCCCGAGCCCGGCGCCTGGCCGCGGCCCACGCAGGACGAGTACGGCTGGCAGCAGCAGCGCCTCGGCTTCCCCGAGCGTGACCCGTACGCGTCACCCGGACAGGACTCCTACGGCTCGCAGGACCAGTACGGCGGCCAGGACCAGTACGGCAACCAAGATCAGTACGGCGGCGGCCAGGACTCGTACAGCGCGCAGGACTCCTATAAATCCCACGGATCCCAGGACTCATACGGATCCCACGGCTCACAGGACTCCTACGGCTCTCACGGATCCCGTGGCTCCCACGGGACCCACGGATCACACGGCTCCCACGGATCACAAGACTCGTACGGCTCGTCCGCCCAGGACTACCGCCCGCAGTCCATGGAGCGCCCCTCCTACGAACCGCCGCGCTCCGACTACGACACCTCACGCCCCGAGTACGACCAGCGCGACGCCGTCCGCCGGGAGCTGCCCGAGCCGCCGGCCGGCTCGGGACACGTGCACCGCGGCGGCCCCGTCGGCCCGAACCTCCCGACGACCGGTGCGCCCGGCCCCCTGGCCGCGCAGCCCGCGCCGGCGACCGGCCCCGGTGAGCCCACCGCGCGCCTGAACCCCAAGTACCTCTTCGACACGTTCGTCATCGGCGCCTCCAACCGCTTCGCGCACGCCGCCGCGGTCGCTGTCGCCGAGGCGCCGGCGAAGGCGTACAACCCGTTGTTCATCTACGGGGAGTCCGGGCTCGGCAAGACCCACCTGCTGCACGCGATCGGGCACTACGCCCGCAGCCTCTACCCGGGCACCCGGGTGCGGTACGTGAGCTCGGAGGAGTTCACCAACGAGTTCATCAACTCCATCCGCGACGGCAAGGGCGACAGCTTCCGCAAGCGGTACCGCGAGATGGACATCCTGCTCGTCGACGACATCCAGTTCCTGGCGGACAAGGAGTCGACGCAGGAGGAGTTCTTCCACACCTTCAACACGCTCCACAACGCCAACAAGCAGATCGTGCTGTCCAGCGACCGGCCGCCGAAGCAGCTGGTCACGCTGGAGGACCGGCTGCGGAACCGTTTCGAGTGGGGCCTGATCACCGACGTCCAGCCGCCCGAGCTGGAGACGCGTATCGCGATCCTCCGCAAGAAGGCGGTCCAGGAGCAGCTGAACGCTCCGCCGGAGGTGCTGGAGTTCATCGCGTCCCGGATCTCGCGCAACATCCGCGAGCTGGAGGGCGCCCTGATCCGGGTCACGGCCTTCGCCTCGCTCAACCGGCAGCCGGTGGACCTGGGGCTGACGGAGATCGTCCTCAAGGACCTCATCCCCGGCGGCGAGGACTCGGCCCCCGAGATCACCTCGACGGCCATCATGAGCGCGACGGCGGACTACTTCGGGCTGACCGTCGAGGACCTGTGCGGCACGTCCCGGGGCCGCGCCCTCGTCACCGCCCGGCAGATCGCCATGTACCTGTGCCGTGAGCTGACGGACCTGTCACTGCCCAAGATCGGCGCGCTGTTCGGCGGCCGCGACCACACGACGGTCATGCACGCGGACCGCAAGATCCGCAATCTGATGGCCGAGCGGCGCTCCATCTACAACCAGGTCACCGAGCTGACCAACCGCATCAAGAACGGCTGACGTACCGAGCGACAGGCCACTGAGGGCGCTCCCGGAGGAGGTTCCGGGGGCGCCCTTCGTCATGTCGCGGTCCCCGGCCTCGTCATGTCACGGTCCCCGGCTGTTCGATTACCTGCGAGGTTACGGCCGCCCTCCACAGATTCGGTGACTTTTTCCCGTCCACATCCTGGGGACTGGGAAGTTGTCCAGACTGTGTCCACAGGGGCTCCTGCCGAGGGGCCATCAGGCCAGGTCACCCGCTTGTGGATTCGTGGACGAAGGATCTCCACAGACTGTGGACAGAGGGAGGATCCACAGGCTGTGCATGGAGTTTTCCACCGACAACCCACAGGCTGGGGTCAGTTGTCCCCAGCGATCACCGGCTTCTCCACATCGCTGTCCACTGTTCGGCAACACGACGCGCCTCCTCACCGGGTCGAGTGAAAGGCGTCACACAAAGCTGCCGGGTTGGGCTGTGGGAAAGGTGGGTAAAGCTGGGGACGACGCTGGGGAGAACTCGCCCCTCCCTGTGCACGGCGTGTGCAGAACTTTCTGTTCTCCACAGAGACACCAGGTTGTCCACTGCCGTCGCCCACAGGCCCGGTGGACAAAATTCCTGCTCTGAGCTGGGAAAACGCGGTTATCCACGGTATCCACAGCCCCTACTACTACTCCCAACTAGAGAGAGCTGGGAATTCGTTTCGAAGTGGGTCCTGTGCACAACTCGCTCTTCGGCGCCCGGCTGCCCCTCGTCACGACTTGACCCCGAGAGGCACCTACTGTCAGTGCGGTGCGTCAGACTGGTCCCCGGTGTCCTCCCCATCCCAGGGACCGTCGACACCGAGACAGACGACGAGGGCCAGGCAGAGCGAGAAGCGCCGGCAACAGCAGGAGGCGGCAACAGTGAAGATCCGGGTGGAACGCGACGTACTCGCGGAGGCAGTGGCCTGGGCAGCGCGCAGCCTCCCGGCCCGGCCGCCGGCGCCTGTCCTCGCCGGACTGCTGCTGAAGGCCGAGGAAGGCCAGCTGAGCCTGTCCAGCTTCGACTACGAGGTCTCGGCGCGGGTGTCGGTGGAGACGGAGGTCGACGAGGAGGGCACGGTCCTGGTCTCGGGCCGTCTGCTCGCGGACATCTGCCGCGCGCTCCCCAACCGGCCGGTGGAGATCTCCACAGACGGTGTACGGGCGACCGTGGTCTGCGGCTCCTCGCGGTTCACACTCCACACCCTGCCTGTGGAGGAGTACCCGGCCCTGCCGCAGATGCCGAACGCGACGGGCACGGTCCCCGGCGAGGTCTTCGCCTCCGCGGCCGCCCAGGTGGCCATCGCGGCCGGCCGTGACGACACGCTGCCCGTCCTGACGGGTGTGCGCATCGAGATCGAGGGCGACACCGTCACGCTGGCGTCCACCGACCGCTACCGCTTCGCGGTCCGCGAGTTCCTGTGGAAGCCGGAGAACCCGGAGGCCTCCGCGGTCGCCCTGGTGCCCGCCAAGACGCTCCTGGACACCGCCAAGGCCCTGACCAGCGGCGACCAGGTGATCCTGGCGCTGTCCGGCTCGGGCTCGGGCGAGGGCCTGATCGGCTTCGAGGGCGCGGGCCGCCGTACGACGACCCGGCTGCTGGAGGGCGACCTCCCGAAGTACCGCTCGCTGTTCCCGACCGAGTTCAACAGCGTCGCCGTGATCGAGACCGCCCCCTTCGTGGAGGCCGTCAAGCGTGTGGCCCTGGTCGCCGAGCGCAACACCCCGGTGCGGCTCAGCTTCGAGCAGGGCGTGCTGATCCTGGAGGCCGGTTCCAGCGACGACGCACAGGCTGTGGAGCGGGTCGACGCGCAGCTGGAGGGCGACGACGTGTCGATCGCCTTCAACCCGACGTTCCTGCTGGACGGCCTGAGCGCGATCGACTCCCCGGTCGCTCAGCTGTCGTTCACGACGTCCACGAAGCCCGCGCTGCTCAGCGGCAAGCCGGCGCTGGACGCCGAGGCGGACGACGCCTACAAGTACCTGATCATGCCGGTGCGGCTCAGCGGCTGAGCCCTCGGAGGCCGTCGGTGGTTGTCCACAGGCTGGGGGCAAAGCCGCAGGTGAGGGCCTACGACTGAGCGCGTATGCCCACAGATGTGCGCGAGCGTCCGGGTTTAGGCTCGGACGCGGCACGCGAGTGCCGCAACGCCACGTCGGACACCTGCACACCTAAGGAAAACAACTGATGGAGCTCGGTCTCGTCGGCCTCGGCAAGATGGGCGGCAACATGCGCGAGCGGATCCGCCGCGCCGGCCACACCGTCCTCGGATACGACCGCAACCCGGATCTCGCCGATGTCCACAGCCTGCCGGACCTCGTGGGCAAGCTCAGCGGCCCCCGCGTCGTCTGGGTGATGGTCCCGGCAGGCGAGGCCACGCAGTCCACGATCGACGAGCTCGCCGAGCTGCTGGAGCCCGGTGACGTCGTCGTGGACGGCGGCAACTCCCGCTGGACCGACGACGAGAAGCACGCCGGGGAGCTGGCGGCCAAGGGCATCGGCTTCGTCGACTGCGGTGTCTCCGGCGGCGTCTGGGGCCTGGAGAACGGCTACGCGCTGATGTACGGCGGCGACAAGGAGAACGTCGCCAAGGTGCAGCCGGTCTTCGACGCTCTCAAGCCGGAGGGCGAATTCGGCGCGGTGCACGCGGGCAAGGTCGGTGCGGGCCACTTCGCGAAGATGGTCCACAACGGCATCGAGTACGCCATGATGCAGGCCTACGCCGAGGGCTGGGAGCTCCTGGAGAAGGTCGACTCCGTGACCGACGTCCGGGACGTCTTCCGTTCCTGGCAGGAGGGCACGGTCATCCGCTCCTGGCTGCTGGACCTCGCGGTCAACGCGCTCGACGAGGACGAGCACCTGGACGGGCTCCGGGGTTATGCACAGGACTCCGGCGAGGGACGCTGGACGGTGGAGGCCGCCATCGACCACGCGGTGCCGCTGCCGGCGATCACCGCGTCGCTGTTCGCGCGGTTCGCCTCCCGTCAGGAGGACTCGCCTCAGATGAAGATGATCGCGGCGCTGCGGAACCAGTTCGGCGGCCACGCGGTCGAGAAGAAGTAAGCAGCACCCGAGCGCCTGGGAGGTCGGCGAAACGACCATGCACGTCACGCATCTGTCGCTGGCCGACTTCCGCTCCTATCCCCGGGTCGAGGTCCCGCTCGATCCGGGGGTGACGGCCTTCGTCGGGCCGAACGGGCAGGGCAAGACCAACCTCGTCGAGGCCGTCGGCTATCTCGCCACCCTCGGCAGTCACCGGGTCTCCTCCGACGCTCCCCTGGTCCGCATGGGCGCCGAGCGCGCCATCATCCGGGCGCAGGTCCGGCAGGGCGACCGGCAGCAGCTGGTCGAGCTGGAGCTGAACCCGGGGCGCGCCAACCGGGCCCGTATCAACCGGTCGTCGCAGGTCAAGCCGCGTGACGTGCTGGGGATCATCAGGACGGTCCTCTTCGCGCCCGAGGATCTCGCCCTGGTCAAGGGCGATCCCGGTGAGCGGCGCCGGTTCCTCGACGAGCTGATCACCGCCCGCTCCCCGCGCATGGCCGGGGTGCGCTCCGACTACGACCGGGTCCTCAAGCAGCGCAACACCCTGCTGAAGTCGGCCGCGCTGGCGCGTCGGCACGGTGGCCGCAGCGTGGACATGTCCACGCTCGACATCTGGGACCAGCACCTCGCGCGCGCGGGTGCGGAGCTGCTCGCCCAGCGGCTGGATCTGATCGCCGCAGTCCAGCCGCTCGCCGACAAGGCGTACGAGCAGCTCGCCCCCGGTGGCGGCCCGATCGCGCTGGAGTACAAGCCGTCCGCGCCGGGTGAGGCGCACGCGCGCGAGGACCTCTTCGAGCAGTTGATGGCGGCGCTCGCCGAGGCCCGTAAGCAGGAGATCGAGCGGGGTGTCACCCTGGTCGGCCCGCACCGTGACGACCTTCAGCTCAAGCTGGGCCAGCTGCCCGCCAAGGGCTACGCGTCGCACGGCGAGTCCTGGTCCTACGCGCTGGCGCTGCGCCTGGCCTCGTACGACCTGCTGCGTGCCGAGGGCAATGAGCCGGTGTTGGTGCTGGACGATGTCTTCGCCGAGCTGGACACCCGCCGCCGTGAGCGCCTGGCCGAGCTGGTGGCGCCCGGCGAGCAGGTCCTGGTGACGGCCGCGGTCGAGGACGACGTGCCGCATGTGCTGTCCGGGACGCGGTTCGCCGTGTCCGAGGGGGCGGTGGAGCGGGTATGACGGAGAACACACCCGGGAAGGACCCCAGGTCCCCGTCCGGCAAGCCCCCTGCTGCCGAGCCCTCCGGTGTGGACCTCGCGCGCGTGGCGCTTCGCGCGGCGAAGGAAGCCGCACGCGCGCGTGGGGACGCGGCGCAGCAGAAGAGGCAGGCGCGTCGCGGCGGGCTGCGCTCCGGCGCGCGCGCCGACGGCCGCGATCCGATGGCGCTCGGCTCGGCGATCAACCGGCTGATCACCGAGCGCGGCTGGGAGGCCCCGGCCGCGGTGGGCGGGGTGATGGGCCGCTGGCCGCAGATCGTCGGCGAGGACGTGGCCAATCACTGTGTGCCGGAGAAGTACGACGAGGACGAGCACGTGCTGGTCGTGCGCTGTGATTCGACGGCCTGGGCGACGAACCTGCGGCTGCTCGCCCCGACCCTGGTCGCACGTCTCAACGAGGACCTGGGCCACGGCACCGTGCGGCAGATCAAGGTCCTGGGCCCCAGTGCCCCCACCCGCCGCTACGGCCCCCTGCGTGCCCCGGGCAGCAGTGGACCTGGTGATACCTACAGGTGACTTACGTCACGTCTTAGCGGGCCGGGGCGGCCCGGTCGGAGCCGTTCCGGGCACCCTTTTCTGCCACCGCACACGGTTGCGAACAGCGACCTGACTCCGAAGTAGCCAAGGGTTGACGGCCGGAAGCGCTGAGTGCCTCCGTGAGCCTCTTGGAGCCCCCATCCGCATATCGGGAGTCGGGGAAGACCCGTCGAGGGCGGCACATGCGGACTCAGGTACCGGCAAACCCCCATCAGTGTCGGTGCTACCGGTAGACTGGAGGCAATCCCGCCCCACTCGCTGGGGACCGTCCGGGACAAGCTGAGCAACGCTGATCAAGGCTTACCAACGCAACATGCCGCAGCCGCTCCGGCAACCCGCCGGCGAGCCTGGCTCGTGCTGTGCCAGAAAGGGCGCTTCGTGGCCGATTCCGGCAACCCCAACGAGAACATCCCGTCCACCGACGAAGGCGTGACCAGCGAGGCGATCACCTCCAACGGCGAGGTCACCGCCTCGTACGACGCCAGTGCCATCACCGTCCTCGAGGGTCTGGACGCGGTCCGCAAGCGGCCCGGCATGTACATCGGCTCGACCGGTGAGCGCGGACTTCACCACCTGGTGCAGGAGGTCGTCGACAACTCCGTCGACGAGGCGCTGGCCGGGCACGCGGACACGATCGACGTGACGATCCTCGCCGACGGCGGCGTACGGGTCGTGGACAACGGCCGTGGCATCCCGGTCGGCATCGTCCCCTCCGAGGGCAAGCCGGCCGTCGAGGTCGTGCTGACGGTGCTGCACGCGGGCGGCAAGTTCGGCGGCGGCGGCTACGCGGTCTCCGGTGGTCTGCACGGCGTGGGTGTCTCCGTCGTGAACGCCCTGTCGACCAAGGTGTCCGTCGAGATCAAGACCGACGGCTACCGCTGGACCCAGGACTACAAGTTGGGCGTCCCGACGGCCCCGCTTGCCCAGCACGAGGCCACGGACGAGCACGGCACCACGGTCACCTTCTGGGCCGACCCGGACATCTTCGAGACCACGAACTACTCCTTCGAGACGCTGTCGCGGCGCTTCCAGGAGATGGCGTTCCTCAACAAGGGTCTGCGGATCAACCTCGCCGACGAGCGCGAGTCGGCGAAGGCCACGGCCGGTGCGGACGAGGCCGGTGAGGACGAGAAGCACGAGGTCAAGGCCGTCTCGTACCACTACGAGGGCGGCATCGTCGACTTCGTGACGTACCTCAACTCCCGCAAGGGCGAGGCGGTGCACCCCACCGTGATCGACCTGGAGGCCGAGGACAAGGACAAGCTCCTGTCCCTCGAGGTCGCCATGCAGTGGAACGGCGGCTACACCGAGGGTGTGTACTCCTTCGCCAACATCATCCACACGCACGAGGGCGGTACGCACGAAGAGGGCTTCCGGTCCGCGCTGACCTCGCTGATCAACAAGTACGCGCGCGACAAGCGGCTGCTGCGGGAGAAGGACGACAACCTCACGGGTGACGACATCCGCGAGGGTCTGACCGCGATCATCTCGGTCAAGCTGAGCGAGCCCCAGTTCGAGGGCCAGACGAAGACCAAGCTGGGCAACACCGAGGTCAAGACCTTCGTCCAGCGGGTCGTCTACGAGCACCTGGCCGACTGGCTGGACCGCAACCCCAACGAGGCCTCGGACATCATCCGCAAGGGCATCCAGGCGGCCACCGCGCGCGTGGCGGCCCGTAAGGCGCGCGACCTGACGCGCCGCAAGGGCCTGCTGGAGACGGCCTCCCTCCCGGGCAAGCTGAGCGACTGCCAGTCGAACGACCCCACCAAGTGCGAGATCTTCATCGTCGAGGGTGACTCCGCCGGCGGCTCGGCCAAGTCCGGCCGTAACCCCGAGTACCAGGCGATCCTCCCGATCCGAGGCAAGATCCTCAACGTCGAGAAGGCGCGGATCGACAAGATCCTGCAGAACCAGGAGATCCAGGCGCTGATCTCCGCCTTCGGCACCGGGGTCCACGAGGACTTCGACATCGAGAAGCTGCGCTATCACAAGATCATCCTGATGGCGGACGCCGACGTCGACGGCCAGCACATCAACACCCTGCTGCTGACCTTCCTGTTCCGCTTCATGCGGCCGCTGGTCGAGGCCGGGCACGTGTACCTCTCCCGTCCGCCGCTCTACAAGATCAAGTGGGGCAAGGACGACTTCGAGTACGCGTACTCCGACCGGGAGCGCGACGCCCTCATCGAGATGGGCCGCAATGCCGGCAAGCGCATCAAGGACGACTCGGTGCAGCGCTTCAAGGGTCTCGGCGAGATGAACGCCGAGGAACTGCGCATCACGACCATGGACCAGGAGCACCGCGTCCTCGGCCAGGTCACCCTCGACGACGCCGCCCAGGCCGACGACCTGTTCTCGGTCCTCATGGGTGAGGACGTCGAGGCCCGTCGCGCGTTCATCCAGCGCAACGCCAAGGACGTCCGCTTCCTCGACATCTGAGTCGGTCTCAGCTGACCGCACCAGGAAGGACCTTCACCAGCAATGACCGACGAGAACACTCCCGTGACGACGCCCGAGGGTGACGCCTTGGCCATGCGCGTCGAGCCGGTCGGGCTCGAGACGGAGATGCAGCGCTCGTACCTCGACTACGCGATGTCCGTCATCGTCTCGCGTGCGCTGCCGGACGTCCGCGACGGCCTCAAGCCCGTCCACCGCCGCGTGCTGTACGCCATGTACGACGGCGGCTACCGCCCCGAGCGCGGCTTCTACAAGTGCGCCCGCGTCGTCGGCGACGTCATGGGCAACTACCACCCGCACGGCGACTCCTCGATCTACGACGCGCTCGTGCGCCTCGCCCAGTCCTGGTCGATGCGCATGCCGCTCGTCGACTCCAACGGCAACTTCGGCTCTCCGGGCAACGACCCGGCGGCGGCCATGCGCTACACCGAGTGCAAGATGGCGCCGCTGTCGATGGAGATGGTCCGTGACATCGACGAGGAGACCGTCGACTTCACGGACAACTACGACGGCCGCTCCCAGGAGCCGACCGTCCTGCCGGCCCGCTTCCCGAACCTGCTGATCAACGGCTCGGCCGGTATCGCGGTCGGCATGGCGACCAACATCCCGCCGCACAACCTCCGCGAGGTCGCGGCGGGTGCCCAGTGGTACCTGGAGAACCCCGAGGCCTCGCACGAGGACCTCCTGGACGCGCTGCTCGAGCGCATCAAGGGCCCCGACTTCCCGACCGGCGCGCTCGTCGTCGGCCGCAAGGGGATCGAGGAGGCGTACCGCACCGGCCGCGGCTCCATCACGATGCGCGCGGTCATCGAGGTCGAGGAGATCCAGAACCGCCAGTGCCTGGTGGTGACGGAGCTGCCGTACCAGGTGAACCCGGACAACCTCGCGCAGAAGATCGCCGACCTGGTGAAGGACGGCAAGATCGGCGGCATCGCCGACGTCCGTGACGAGACGTCCTCGCGCACGGGCCAGCGCCTGGTCATCGTGCTGAAGCGGGACGCGGTCGCCAAGGTCGTCCTGAACAACCTGTACAAGCACACCGACCTGCAGACGAACTTCGGCGCCAACATGCTGGCGCTGGTGGACGGCGTGCCGCGCACGCTCTCGCTCGACGCGTTCATCCGCCACTGGGTGACGCACCAGATCGAGGTCATCGTCCGCCGTACGCGCTTCCGGCTGCGCAAGGCCGAGGAGCGGGCGCACATCCTGCGCGGTCTGCTGAAGGCCCTGGACGCCATCGACGAGGTCATCGCGCTGATCCGGCGCAGTGACACCGTCGAGATCGCCCGCCACGGCCTGATGGACCTCCTGGAGATCGACGAGATCCAGGCCAACGCCATCCTCGAGATGCAGCTGCGCCGGCTCGCGGCCCTGGAGCGCCAGAAGATCGTCCAGGAGCACGACGAGCTCCAGGCGAAGATCAACGAGTACAACCAGATCCTCGCCAGCCCGGTCCGCCAGCGCGAGATCGTCAGCGAGGAGCTGGCCGCGATCGTCGACAAGTACGGCGACGACCGCCAGACGAAGCTGATCCCCTACGAGGGCGACATGTCCATCGAGGACCTGATCGCCGAGGAGGACATCGTCGTCACGGTCACCCGGGGCGGCTACATCAAGCGCACCAAGACCGACGACTACCGGGCCCAGAAGCGCGGCGGCAAGGGCGTGCGCGGCACGAAGCTCAAGGAAGACGACATCGTCGACCACTTCTTCGTGTCCACCACGCACCACTGGCTGCTGTTCTTCACCAACAAGGGCCGCGTCTACCGCGTCAAGGGCTACGAGCTGCCCGACGCCGGCCGGGACGCGCGCGGCCAGCACGTCGCGAACCTGCTCGCCTTCCAGCCGGACGAGGCGATCGCCGAGATCCTGGCGATCCGCAATTACGAGGCGGTTCCCTACCTCGTCCTCGCCACCAAGGCCGGACTGGTGAAGAAGACGCCTCTGAAGGATTACGATTCGCCCCGTTCCGGCGGTGTGATCGCCATCAACCTCCGTGAGCAGGAGGACGGTTCGGACGATGAACTGATCGGAGCCGAACTGGTCTCGGCAGACGATGATCTGCTTCTGATCAGCAAGAAGGCCCAATCGATCAGGTTCACCGCGTCGGACGAAACCCTGCGCCCCATGGGCCGTGCCACCTCGGGTGTCAAGGGCATGAGCTTCCGCGAGAGCGACGAGCTGCTCTCGATGAATGTTGTTCGACCCGGTACGTTCGTGTTCACTGCCACAGACGGCGGGTACGCGAAGCGGACCAACGTCGACGAGTACCGCGTCCAGGGTCGCGGCGGCCTCGGCATCAAGGCCGCCAAGATCGTCGAGGACCGGGGCTCCCTCGTCGGCGCGCTGGTGGTCGAGGAGACCGACGAGATCCTCGCCATCACGCTGTCGGGCGGTGTGATTCGTACGCGAGTCAACGAGATCAGGGAAACCGGCCGTGACACCATGGGCGTCCAACTGATCAATCTGGGCAAGCGCGATGCCGTGGTCGGCATCGCTCGCAACGCCGAGGCGGGACGCGAGGCGGAAGAGGTCGACGGCGACATCGTCGTCGACGAGACCGCCGAAGGCGCCGCGGCCACCGGCACGGACGAGGGTGAGGCGCCCTCGTCTGAGTAGCACGAGGAGTGAGTCAGCGTGAGCGGAGCCACGGGCGCCGGACCGAGCGGTACCTCGACGGGTACGGACACGGACGACGGCGGCCGTGGCTCCGCCGCGCGTGCGGCGGACCCGCACACGACCAACCTCAAGGCGGTCAAGCCGGCCGCCGAGGACGACTCGCCCTCGCCTGACACGCATGGATCCCAGGGGGGAACTGTGACGGACACCCGAGGTCCGCAGACCCAGCAGCACAGCGCTGGAGCGGGCCCGGCCGCATCCGGCGCCCAGCCACAACCGCAGCCGCAGCCCAAGGGGGCCGCGCGGGAGCAGGGCACCTCGCACACGGCCTCCCCGCTGCCGGGGGAACGGCAGGCACAGCAGCAGGCCGGGCCGTACCACCCGCCGCAGGCCTATCCGGCGCAGCAGGCGGCGGCCGGTGCCGGCGCCGGTGCCTCCGCCGGTGCCGCACGGCGGCCCCGCACGGGAGCGGCGCGCACCGTGCCGCGCGTCCGCAAGGCGCGGCTGCGGGTGTCGAAGGCCGATCCCTGGTCGGTGATGAAGGTCAGCTTCCTGCTCTCCATCGCGCTGGGCATCTGCACGATCGTCGCGTCCGCCGTGCTGTGGATGGTGATGGACGCGATGGGCGTCTTCTCGACGGTCGGCGGCACCATCTCGGAGGCGACCGGCTCGAACGAGTCCAACGGCTTCGACCTGCAGGCTTTCCTGTCGCTGCCCAACGTCCTGATGTTCACGTCGGTCATCGCGGTCATCGACGTCGTCCTGGCGACGGCCCTCGCGACCCTCGGCGCGTTCATCTACAACCTGTCCGCGGGCTTCGTCGGCGGTGTGGAGCTGACGCTCGCCGAGGACGAGTGACACGACCCCTTTGACATGGTTTGACGTTGTCCCGACAACCGATTTTGGGACTGCCCATGTCGTGCGCTAATCTTCAGGAGTCAGCGCGCGGGACACACCCCCGCACAGCGCGGCGGGGCTATAGCTCAGTTGGTTAGAGCGCATCCCTGATAAGGATGAGGCCACAGGTTCAAATCCTGTTAGCCCCACCAGCGAAAAGACCCCCAGTCGGTAGCGACTGGGGGTCTTTGACATCCATGGCTGACATCAGCCGATGAGTGGATCTTCCAGAAGCTCGGCGAGCATGCCGACCGCTTCCCGCTCGCTGTCCCCTACCACGTGCGTGTAGACATCCATGGTCATGCTGATCTGGCTGTGTCGAAGGATCGCCTGAGCGACCTTGGGATGCACCTTCAGGAAGGCGAGCAGGGTGCCGCAGGTGTGCCGGGCGAGGCGGACCGTGATCCGGCGGACGCCTGCGCGCTTGACGAGCCGATCGAAGGTGCGGGAGAAGCCCACCGGGTCGATCATGCCGCCGTGCTCCGAGGAGAAGATCAGGTCCTTACCCCGCTCCTGGGACCAGTGCTCACCGGCGATCTTCCGTTCCAGGGCTTGCAGCTCGCGCCGCTCCTCCAGGACCCGGGCGCAGAACTCGGGAAGCGGGAGCACGGCCTGTGAGGACTCCGTCTTGAGGTCCTTGAGGACCAGGCCGACGCCCTTGACCCGCTGTACCTGTTTGACCGGGGTGAAGCGGCCAGCCTCGAAGTCGATGTCCTGCCAGCGCAGCCCGAGCACCTCGCTGCGGCGGAGCCCGAGGACCAGGACGAGGACGCAGGCCGCGTAGAGCCGGTGGGCGCGGACCGACCGCAGGAACGCGATGGCTTCCCGGGCGTTCCATGCCGTGCCCCTGTCCTTGGTGACCTTGGGCATGTCGACCAGGAGCGCGACGTTGCGCGTGATCAGCTCCTCGCGCATGGCCCGGTTGAGGGCGTTGCGGAGGACCCGGAGGACCTCGAAACGGGCCGAAGCGCCGACTTTCTCCCGAGTCAGAGCTGCCATGAAGACACGGATCTGCGCCGGGGTGAGCTTGATCAGCGCTTTCTTGCCGAGGTGAGGCAGCAGATAGAGCCGCACCTTGGACTCGTACTTCACGTACGTGTTGTGCTCGCGTTCCGGCTTGACGATGTGCTCCAGCCAGTAGGCCAGCCACTCGCCGAGCGTCCAGGACCGGGACGGGACCGGGATGCCGTTGCGCTCCTGGTCTTGGAGCTTGCCGAGCTTCTCGTTCGCCTCGTCCCAGGTCTTGCCGTACACGTACTTGCGGACTCGGTTGCCGTCGGTGTCGGTCACGTACGCGGCGCCCTGGTACCGGCCATCGGACCGCTTAGTGATCGTGCCGCCACCGTTGGGCCGTCGCTTAGCCATCAGGCAGCCTCTCCGATCTGGCCGGCGATGAAGTCGCCGACCGCGTGAGCCGGTATGCGCCGGCAACCGTCGACCTTGATGGACACCAGGCGGTGCGTGCGGATCAGGTCGTAGACCTTGGTCCGGCCCACCTTCAGCCGCGCCATGACCTCCGGCACGGTCAGGAGCTCGGGGGCGGCGGTGGTCATGTTGCGGCTCCTTCCAGTTCGAGCAGGGCGGGTAGTTCCTCGCGGGCGATTTCGCGGTTGTGCTGGATGTCGCGGCGGATGTTGGCGGCGATCCAGGATTCGCCGGGGGTGTGGCCGTGGCCGGCGTAGGTCCAGTGGGCGAGGGTCAGGGTGGTTGCCTCTTCGTCGTCGGGGTCGGGCAGGCCGAGGGCTTCGCGTTGTTGGGCGGCGCGGTAGTCGGCGCGGGTCTGGCGCAGGGCGCCGAGGGTGGTGGAGTACTGGCGGGACTTGGTGGAGAAGTGGCCGCGAAAGCCGAGCATGTGAGCCCAGTCCCGGAGCTTCCGATCGGGATAGAGCGGATGCAGGTCAAGGCACGCTTCGATCAGTCGGCGGGGGTGGTCGGGCACGCCGAGCAGGACTAGGGCTTCCTTGTTGCCGACGCGGCGGTCGACGGTGCCGGTGGTCTCGGCTGCCTTGGTGGCGTACTTGGCCACATAGGAGGCGACGGCCTGTTCGGTGATCTCCTCGCCGTGGCCGAAGGCGCCGATCGGCTGCACGTCGAGCTGCGTACCCCAACGCAGGACGCGGGCCGGTTGAGTGTGGACCGGTTCTTCGGGGTTCGGCTGGTACGAAGCCGCGGGGACGTCGACCGAGACACGACCAGCAGCGGCGCGGATCGAGTCGGCGAGCAGGTCGAGCGTGGCCCAGGCCGGCGGCGGGTCATCGGGCCCGTCGGGGCCATCGAAGCGGATCACCGCGTGGAAGTGGACGGCCCCGCGCTTCTGGTATTCGGCGACCTTGCCGAAGGAGACCCGGGACTGTTCTTTGGCAGCCTTCTGGGTCAGCCCGGCCCGCTTGGCGATCTCGCGGCGCAGGTAGATCGTGAAGTAGCGCCACAGCTCGGAGGCGTGGTTGTTCCACAGCACGGCGCCGGCGTAGTCGTACGTGGCGGGGTCGAGCGGTGTGCCGAGTTCGGGGGCGTCCTCGCCGTGGTGTTGGCCGCAGAGGCAGGGCCGGTTGCCGGGGCGGTTGTGGACCGGGCCGAAGGACGGGGCGGTCAGGGTGGCGAAGACCCGGGGGTGATCCCGGATTGTGTGCGGGGTGCCCTTGGCAGGGTCACCGACGAGTCCGGCGCGGATGAGGTGATAGGTGTCTCCGGCGTAAGTCCAGGCGCAGGCCGGGCAGCGGGAGGCACGGCGGTTACCGCAGGCGACCCGGAGCCGGCCGCCGGGCTCGGTGTCGGTGGAGTACGAGTGCAGGACCTGCCCGGTAGCCGCGTCACGGGTGACGGTCGAGCCCTGGAGGTGGATGGGGTCGGAGCAGCCGCCGGTGCGGCGGATCTGTTCTTGGATGCGGTCGAAGCCGGGAGACCCGGCCACCCTCAGCACGTCGGAGAGGGTGGCCGGGTCCAGGCCCGCCATGGTGGCGGTGTCGGTCACGCTGTCACCTCTTCGTGTGGGCGGAGCCGTGGTTGGACTCCCAGCCCTGGACCAGGAGGCGGACCTGGGCGTCACCGTTCGCGGTGGCGCGCGCGCCGCAGTGGCACACGGCGGACCCACGGGCCGGGGCGTCCGGGGAGGGCTTGCTGATGTGCAGGCCGGGACGGTCCGGGTTCGGCGTCAGGTCGCCCATGCCGGTCACCTACCGGCCCGCGCGAGGGAGGCGGACAGGATGCCGCCCGTGCCCTGGCAGGTCGGGCAGTCGACGCGGAGGGTGGCGCGGGTGCCGTCGGCGTGGCGTCCACCGGTGGTGATGGCGGCGGTGGCGAAGCCGTCGCAGTCGCGGCAGAGGGGCGTGTTCTGGGCGTGCTGGGGCATGATGGGGCTTCCCTTTCGGGTCCGTTGGATCTGGATGGGTGGAGCCGTCCGGGGCGGCGGATACTTGGCGGTAGAGGCCGCCCCGGGCGGGCGTTACTTGCGGCGGTTGCGTCCGCGCGGGATGGGCGGAATGGAGTCGTAGCCCTCGCGGCCCTGCTCGAACGAGGCACGGTCGCTGTCGCTCATGCCGGACGTACCGATCTGGCGGTTGATGCGACCCATGGCCTTGCGGTCGCCATGGCGCTTGGCGATGGCGTACTCGCGGCCCAGCTCAGCCATCTCAGGGTTGGACGGGGTGTCATTGCTCTTGCGGCTGAAGATGCCCATGTCAGCGGTTCCTTTCGGCGTTGAGGAGCGAGCGGAGGACGACCGCGCACACGGCCACGGAGGTGGCGGTGATGGCGACCGCGAGGAGCATGGAGACCAGGACCGCGCCGACGACGAGGACCACGGCGCCACCGCCGGCGGCGAGGGCGAGCGCGCTGCCGGGGGTGAGCTGGACGGTGGGCCGGTTCGAGACCGGGGCGACCGGGACCGGGACCGGGGCGGACGGCTGGACGGGCGCTGGGGTGTGGGCGGTCGGGGCGGTGGCCGTGGCCGGGGGTGCGCTGTCCTGGGGCGGGTATTTCGGCGTGAGCACGAGGCGTTTCCCTTCTACTTGAGGACGGTTCCGAGGGTGGGGGCGAGGAAGCTTCCGGCGACGAGGTAGCCGCCGATCAGGAGCACGGCGACCAGCCACCACGGCGGGCGGGCGAGCTTGACGCCGAGCCATCCGACGACGAGCAGGGCGAGCCAGAGCGGTACGTCCATGGCGAGATCTCCTCTCAGGCCTTGCAGCGGTGGGTGCGGGCGGCGAGTTCGGCGCCGGCGCGGGTGTCGTAGTCGGCGGCGAAGCCGCAGCCGGGGGCGGTGCAGGCGGCGGTGTGCTTGTCGCGGCCACGGCCGTCGTAGGCGGTGGCGACCTGCACGGGGCCGATGCGGATCACGTTGCGGAAGCGGCGGTTGGCGGTCATGGGCGGTTTCTCCCTTCTGGTCAGGTGAGTTGGAGTTCGGCGGCGATGGCGTCGGTCATCGGGGCGGGCAGTTGGAGCCGGGCGGACAGGGCGTCGGCGGGCATCGGTGAGCCCGTGGAGGCGCGGTGGGCGTCGGCGATCTTCCGGGCGTGGTCGAGCAGCGCGGCCGGAACCACAGGGGCGCCGGGCGGTGTGGGCTGTGCCGGGGCGGGGGTCAGCTCCGGCACGGTCTCGGCCGGGGCGGGGTCGGGTTCGTCGGTGCGGTGCATCTCGACTTCCGGCGCCGCCGATTCGTCCACAGGCTGTGCAGGAGTGGCCGGGGCGTCGGGCGAGTGGACCAGGAGGGTTCCGCCGAGGAAGGCCAGGGCGGGCCAGCCGGCGACGAGGATGCGCAGCCAGGCGGGCACGTGGGTCAGATCGAGCAGGCCGGCGGTCGCGATGTTCGCGCCGAGCGAGGCGAACAGGGCGATGACGAACCAGGTCCAGGCGGAGCGGTCGCGGCGGGCCGTGCGCAGCCGACGCCAGGCGGCGACAAGCAGCAGGTCGACCGAGACCGGGTAGGCCCAGGCCTTCCAGCCGGTCTGTCCGGCAGCTTCCGCCAGGTCGTGCAGGTGGGCGAAGGACAGCGCGCCGGCGATGACGGCCTGTACGAGTACGGCATCCGGACGGATCGAGCGGGACATAGGAGGCACCTCCCTTCAAGGGGAGTCGGGCCAGGGGCGGGCGGGGAGCGGTGTCCAGCCGCCCGGCCCCGGCGGGGGTTCAGTCGGTGGAGGCTTCGCCGGACCCGAGGCAGGTCAGGCACAGGCCGGTCTGCTGGCCGACGGGCCGGCGCTTGCGGCCGACGTGGACGGTGCGGGAGACCTCTCCGGAGCCCTGGCAGGTCGGGCACTTCGCGGGCTCCGGCGTGGTGGCCTTTCGCGTCGCCATAGCGATCACTCGCCCTCGGTGGCGGGGTCACGGACGTAGTCGTCGGCGTGGTCGACCAGCCACGTTTCGATCTCACGGTGTTCGTCGAAGTCGGCGGTCCGGAACACCGCTTCGGCGGTCTCGACAGCCTCAACGAACCGGGTCTGTCGGGTCAGTTCGGCCGAGCGCTCCAAGGCCCGGCGGGTGGAATCACGCATGGGGATCACTCCGTTTTCGGCATGGCTCGGGTAGGGACCTGGCGCGATGCGGTCGCGCCTACCGTGGTGGAGCGGGGCTGCTAGTCAGTGACCGGACGGGGCTTGACCATCGACGGACCGGCCGCCGGCGCGGGGGCGGGCACGTAGGGGCGGAAGGGATCGAGGACCGGCAGCTTCGGGACCAGGTGGGCGAACTCCCGGCAGGTGGCGGCCACTTCGTCCCGCGAGGTGTTCGGGGTGCGGATCTTCGACCAGCCGCCGGAGGCGTCAGCCGCGACAGCGGTGCCGGGGCGGTTCATCTGGATCAGGCTCGCGGCCGGGACCGCGTCCGGGGCCACGTCCGCCAGGCCCATTTCGGCGGTCTGCTTGTCGTTGACGCGGTGCACCACACGGCCGGTGAGCTGAGCCCGCAGCATGGTCGCGCCCTTGCCCAGGTCGGAGCCGAAGCGCTGCCCGCAGATCTCCAGGTAGATGCCGATCGCACGGGCCAACTGTGCCAGCCGGATCAACGCCGTGACGATCCGCTCCCGGCGTTCCTCATCCTTCCTGGAGGAGATCAGGAACAGTTCCGCCACCTCGTCGACCAGGACGACCACCGGCACCGGCCGCACCTTGTCGGGCAGTTCCCACAGGTCCGAGACACCGTGACGACTCAGCAGGTCGAAGCGGTCTTCCATTTCCGCGACCAGGATGCCGAGTAGCGAGGCGGCATCATCGGGGGTGGTGACCAGCGCCGACAGGCGGGGCGCGAAGGCGGACTGTTCCACACCGCGCTTGCAGTCGACCCCGACCAGGGCCACCGGCAGTTGAGCCAGCCCCTTGATCAGGTTGCGCTGATACATGGACTTGCCGGAGTGGTTGGCGCCCAGGGTGAGTGCCATCGGTGCCTTGCGGTAGTCCCGCTCGAACGCGGTCCCGTCCTCGCGCACCGCGACCGGAACGGCCATGTCGTGCGGGCGGGCCTTGCGGGGCATCCGCACCCGGCGCAGCACGTCATAGCCGGTCATGCGCAGTTCCACGAAGCCGGGCTTCGTCTCGACCACGGTCACGGAGTGGACGCCCCAGGCGTGCCGGAGCCGTTCCGAGGAAGCGATCACGTCGGCGGGCTCCAGGCCGGCGGGAAGCCGCAGGGTGACCCGCAGCCCCGTCGACGTGCCGCGTACCCGGCGGATCTTCGGCGGGACCGGCTGCACCTCCCGGCGAGCGACGTTGCGGGTCATGAACGCCCGCAGTCCCGACGGGTGCACCGTCAGCCCGCACACGTCCATCGTCGAGCGGTACGAGAGGATGAAGCGGCCCCAGGTCACCGGCATCCCGACCAGCGACCAGTACACGCGCGGAGCGCGTACCTTCGCGTAGCCGAGACCACCGGCACCGGCTAAGGCGCCCGTGGCCTCCAGCCACATCGTCAGGTCGGTCATGGTCAGGCCACCGGGGTGATCGCGACCGCACGGAACGAGATCCCGTGCCGCTTCTGGCCGTTGAACTCGTTCTCCCAGTCACGCGCCTTCAGGCCGATGACCTTCACCGGCATACCCGGCGCCAGACCCTCCGGGTAACCCGTCTCCGGGACGGTCACCTGGTACAGGTTCCCCTCCCCCTCATCCGAGACCAGAAGGCCCACCGTGGAGAGACCCACGTCCGGGTTCTCCCGGTCCATGGCCCGCTCCCCGGTCTTCTTGTTCACGAGCTTCGGCTCCGGCGCAGTCGCGACGAACACCACAGCAGTCGAAGTGTCGATCTTGAAAGACGGCATAGCTGTCCCCTCGTCCCTGAGGCCGCCCCTTGTGAGCAACCTCTCTAGAGATGACTCAATGGAACAGCACATCTCTAGAGACGTCAACAGATCTCTAGAGAGGTTTCAGGTTGGCCACTGAGGCCAGCCGCAGTTGTGCCGGCCAACCCAAGTCCCCCTAAGGTGTCTAGAGAGGAAAGGAGGGATCACATGGCCACCCAGGGCAGCGGACGCCAGTCGAAGTACCAGCGCATCGCCGACAAACTGAGGGAAGCGATCCAGGCAGGCGAGTACGGCCCAGGCGATCGGCTACCAGGAGAGAACGACCTCATGGCCACGTACGAAGTGGCCCGCATGACCGCAAGGCAAGCACTTGGCGTGCTCCAGAACGAGGGCTTGGCCGAGTCCCGCAAGGGCGCGGGTGTGTTCGTACGCACCTTCAAGCCGCTCAGGCGGCGGGGCATACAGCGACTGTCCCGTGATCAGTGGGGTTCGGGGCGTTCGATCTGGTCGGCGGACATTGGGGACCGCACACTGGTCGTCGATCAAGTGCAGGTATCCGAGGTGGCTGCACCCGATCGGATCAATCAGGTGCTCGGTATCGAGGCCGGCGCTTCGGCTTGCGTGCGAAGCCGACGCTTCGTGCTGGACGAGAAGCCCGTCCTGTTGTCCACGTCCTATCTGCCTGCTGATCTAGTGGCAGGTTCAGCGATCACGCAGGAGAACACCGGGCCCGGCGGCACGTACGCCCGCTTGGCAGAGCTTGGCTACAAGCCCGTGCACTTCCGCGAGGAAATCCGCTCCCGGATGCCGTCGCAGGAGGAAGCAAGCCGGCTCCAGCTCTCCACCGGCACCCCCGTGATCATGATTTGCCGCACGGCGTTCGCGGACGAGGGACGCCCTGTCGAGGTGAACGAGATGATCCTTGACGCTAACGCGTACGTGCTGGAGTACGACTTCGACGCCTGATCAGGCAACCCAGGTCCGAGCATCCCTCGCCGCACCGTAGATATGCGCCACCCGGTCGGCGTCGAACATCGGCGCCAGGCCCGACAAGACGCGGTCGAGGTGCTCGACAGCTAGGACGAGCACCGGCGGGTTCGCGTTCTTGACCGTGAGCTTCGCTGCGTGCACCACGGAGATCACGGGGCGGACGGGCACGTCGATTCCACAGGACCGGGACAGGGCGCGAGACACACGGCGTGCCTCGGACTGACTGACGGCGATGTGACGCTGCACGGACCCGTTCACTGTGATCGCGGAGTCGCCGTACCAGACGGCCTTGCCCCGGTGCCGTTTGGAATTGATGGAGAAGACGCCGGCCGGACCGATGGCGAGGTGGTCGATGTCCGCGCCGCTCGCCCACTGGATGGCATGGAGGGTGAACCAGCCGCGGCTCCGAAGGCTGTTCAGTCGTTTGCCGGTGATGCGCTCGCCTGTAAGGCCATCTGACCAGCTACGGATCTCCGACTCAGGGCGCCAGCGATCAAGCAGTCTCAGCAGTGGGTTCGGCTGCAACTCATGGATCTTGCGGCGCACCGCGTCGCCCGGTCGGTTCCGTGCCAAGTCCTCTAATAGCGGCTGCACCCTGCCCCCTCGTGCGCGGATCTCTCCCAGATCACCACGGAGGCGTGACCAGCGCCAAGACCCGTACTGGCCATGAGCTGTTACAGGTTTCTCTACCTCATCAAGCCCCGGCTGCGCTCCGCTCCGCCGGGCGCGCTTCCCGGCTCTGGCTGCGCCCGCGCTCCTGCCTTCGGCCCGCTCGGCGCTGCCGCCGCCGACGCGCGCCCACATGTGGATAGGGCCGGGTGGCCATGAGTCGATCACCGCATAGCGCGGCCCATGGTCAAGACGATGCCTCCGGCGGGGGATCGGCCGGCACCGGGATGGAGGGGGCGCCGTTCCCGAGTGCAGGTCCGTAGTGGCGTGCGCGGGGAGCTTCCATCCCGTCCACCGTCGACCCAGGCAGAGCCGAGCAGACGCGGCCCATGGCGTCCAGGTCGTTCGTACAGTGGCGCGCTCCACCTGGACGCCATGAACCACGCCCGCTCCACGGTGTGTGGGTCGACGGCGGACGGGATGGAAGCTGGGGTGAGTGGTGGGTGAAGGGGGTCTGTCAGTGGGTGCCGGTAGCCTGAAAGGTTCGCGGCTACCCCCACATCTAGTGGTTGGAAGACCTGATGTGCCCACAAGTTGTGGTCACTGGACCCCATTTGAGCCACAGGAGGCGCTATCCTTCTCGACAGCGCGAAAGACCCCAGTTCAGAAGGACTGACGCGGGGTCGGTACCTGTTCGAACTGGGGTCGTATGCGTTCCTAGGCGCCCGTCGACCCTACACGGCTCCGCCCTTCACCCAGAAGGGCGGGGCGTATCTCGAGCGGTATCCAGCTCGGAGGGTAGGTGATCAGGATGGCCAAGAAGCTCACGCCGGGTACGCCGGCGCCGAAGTCGGGCCAGTACAAGGTCCCCGGCTCCAAGACCGAGGTCACGGCCGTGAAGGGCAAGCCCCTTCCGCCGACGCCCAAGGCTGGCCAGGGTTACAAGCTCGTTGATCCGACCAAGCACAAGCCGAAGGGCAAGTGACCTGAGGGGCAGGTTCTCCGGGACCTGCCCCTCTGGCTTCCACCGACGACTTCTTAGGCAGAGGCATCACGATGAAGGCATATCCCGACTTTGGTCACCCGGAGGGCATCGACCCCAGCCCCTGGTTCAAGATCAAGGGTGACAAGCTGTACCCGGACTTCGGCCACCCCAAGGGCATCGACCCCAGCCCCTGGTACAAGCTTCGCTAGTGGCTGAGACTCCCTGACGTTGGTCGTCAAGCCCGCCCTCGCTGTCTGACACCAGTGACTGACACCAACAGGTCCGGACAGCAGCGGTCAGCGCCGGACTTCAGCGGACCATTCGTCGAGGCACAGAGACGGTGACCGATGTCGACGGCGCACCGTGATCGACCTGATAAGGATGAGGCCACAGGTTCAAATCCTGTTAGCCCCACCAGCATGATGAACCCCCAACCGGTAGCGGTTGGGGGTTTTCTGCGTCCTGAGGGGCGTGTCCTAAGGGGGCGTGGGCGGGGCATGAAGAAGCCCGGCGGCTCTGTCGAGCTGCCGGGCCTGTACGCAGGGTCGCCGTGCGGATGGGTCCGAGGGTGGTTCAGCGTTGCAGGGGGGCGAGATAGTCCGCCGTGGGTTCGGATTCCGCGTCGGTGTCCGCGAGGGGGCGGTGGCGGCAGCGGGGGGTCTTGCCGTGGGCCTCGGCCCGGATGCGCTGTTTCATCGTGGGGGGCAGGGCTTTCGCCAAGGACGCGGGAGATGTCGCCGATGCCGTTCGCTGGTGCGGGATGCGATCGCTGCCGCTGTTGCGCTCCGGCTCCGCCTGCGGTACTGCCGCGGTGGCGGTCGTGGTGACGAATCCGAGCTTCGTGCACAGCGCCAGGAAGGCGCTGACGATGGCGGTCCACAGCTTCATGACCTTGTTCCGGGCCATGGCCCCTCACTTTCGGGTCGGGCGATTTGCGTACTTTCCTCATGATGTGTATGAGGGTCGAGAAGTGGTGGACCGACGCCCGTGGCGCGGCGATGTTCCGATGAACACCACTCGGATGGACGCAGGAGGGGCGAAAATATAAGGAGAGAGGAGGAAGGCGCCCAAAGTAACCGTCCGTCGGGGTGTGATCACCCTCCGATCGGAGTGGTGGACTCCGCTTCTATCCCGGTTGCCCGGACGGGAGTTGAGGTCCGACTCAGGTCACCGATCGGTATCGGTCGGTGTGTATAGTCGGGCGCCAGAGGTCCCCTACGTCAACGAAAGACGAGGTCGCGCGGTGAAGAAGCTTCTCCTGGTCGCACTGGCCGCCATCGGCGGGCTCCTCGTGTACCGCCAGATCCAGGCGGATCGCGCCGAGCAGGATCTGTGGACGGAGGCGACTGACTCCGTGCCCACGGGTTCGTGAGTCACGACATCCAAAGCGAGCACACCCCGGCCGCCTCGCGGTCGGGGTTTTGTGTGTCCTGGGGCCGGCCGTACGGGCAGGATGGGCCACGGCTCACGGAATTTCGTCGTTGAGGGGTGGCGCGTGAGGGGACGGGGTCGTACGGCGTGGGGGCGTGCGGGCGCGTGGCGGGGGCGTCCGTCGGTGGCGGTGCGCCTTGGCGTCGTGGGGGTGGTGCTGGGTGCGACGGCCGCCGTGGTGCCGGGCCGGGCCGCCCTGGCCGCCGACCTGGCCGTCGCCGGGGCCTCCGGTGCGGACTCCGGCGCGACCCTGACACCGAGCCCGTACGCCTTCGCCGACGGTGCCCGGAGCGTCGAGGGGGCGCGGAGCACCGCGGACGCCCAGGTCCTGAAGCCCGGCACCGCCTACAAGAGCTCGCTCCCCAGCAGCGGCAAGGTCAACTACAGCATCGAACTCGACGCCGCCTCGAACGCGTACGTGTCCGTCACCGCCGCCCCCTCCCCCGACAGCACCGTCTCCGTCATCGACGGGCTGCGGGTGTCCATGCAGGACGCCGAGGGCAATTCCTGCTCCGTGGACACCGCGAGCTTCGGCGCCGCCCGTAGTCCGCACCCGATCGCGGCCTGGGGCATGCGCGAGATCTCGCCCGCCAAGCCTCTGTGCCGGAAGGCCGGCACCTACTACGTCTCCGTCGAGCGGGTCGACCCGAAGGGCGAGGGCTCCTCGCCGGACGCCTGGGACCTGGAACTCCTCGCCATGACGGAACCGCGGACGGCGAAGACCGGCGCGACCAGCGCGCCCGAGGCGTGGAACTCCGCCACGCCCCAGCCGCTCCAGGGGAAGGCGGAGCGCCGCCGGGGCGGTGCGGGATTCGCCGGGGCGACGCCCCTCGACCAGGGCGTCTGGCGGGACTACCTCCGGCCCGGACAGACGGTCTTCTACGAGGTGCCGGTCGACTGGGGCCGGCAGCTCCACGCCACCGCCGAGCTGGGCAGCACGGACTCCGGCGGCACCGGCTACACGACCGGCGCCCTTGACCTGGCCCTCTACAACCCCGCCCGCGGCCATGTCGCCGACGTGAGCGTCGGCTACGACGGCGACCAGAATTCCGGCAGCCTGCCTCCCCTGCCGCCGGTCGACCACGCCAACCGCAATGCCGCCGTCGGCCAGGTCGGCGCCCTGCGCTTCGCCGGCTCCTACTACCTCGTCGCGCATCTCGCCGAGAGCGTCGCCGACAGCTTCGGGGACGGGCCGTTCGCGATGACCCTGCGCGTCCGGGTGAGCGGAGCGGCGAAGAGCGGGCCCGCGTACACGGGGGAGTCCGAGCCCGCGGGCGTCTTCGAAGTCTCGGACCAGGAGCGGGAGGCGGCGGCGGAAGGCGTGGCCGGGGGCGACGACACCGCGATGAGGGCGCTCGCCGTGGGCGGCATCGGCACCGGGAGCGCGCTGCTGGTGGGGCTCGGGGTGTGGACCGTGATGGCCCGTCGGCGGGGTCCTGCCCGGTAGCGCCGGTTCCTCGCCGGGGCTCATGCCCATGCGGGCTCAGATGCGGGTCAGGGCCCAGAAGCCGACGGCGTAGCAGGCCAGCGCGAGGAGCAGGAGCGGGACCGCCACCTTGGCCGGAGGGCCGGGGCGGCGGCGCGGCCGTTCCGCGCGATGCCGTGAAGCGGGCCGGGCGGGCTGGGCGGGCGGAGGGGCCTGTGGCGCTTGTGGGGCCTGGTGTGGGTTCTGGGCGGTGTACGAGGCCGTGGAGGTGCCGGTGGAGTAGTGCGCTGCGGGGGGCAGGGGCTGACCGGGGTGGCCCTCGTGGCCGGCGTACGCCGGTGGGAGCGGCTGGGAGGTGTGCAGCCGGTGGGTGGTGTCGTAGGGCGGGCCGTCGGGCGCGGGGGAGTACGTGCCGGTGGCCTGCGGAGGCGGCAGATGGAAGCTGCCGGTGTCCGACATGGAGGCAGGCTGAGCAGGCGTGGACGGGGTGGCTGACGGGTCGGTCTCCTGGCGCGGGCCGGGCGGTACGGCCTCGGGGGACGGCCAGGCGTCGCTGTGGTCGCCCGACGGTGCCTCGTCCGTTCTCGGGCCGGACGGCTCTTCCCTGCGGTCCTGCCGACCCAGCCCCCGCGCTCTCTCCAGCGGGCCCTCGGGGGCGAACCCCGGGGGCAGCGGGCCGAGTTGGTCGAAGATCTCGATCAGCTCGTCGTCCGGGCCGGGCTCCGGGAGGAGTTCCGCGGCGGCGGCGAGCGCCTTGCGCGCCCCCGTGGCCGTACGGAACCGCGCCTGCGGGTCCGGCTGCAGCAGGGTGGCCACCACCTGCCACAGCGGCTCCGGGATGCCCTTGGGCGCGCCGGGCGTCCCGTGCTCGGCGAAGTACTGGATGAGCGCCTTGCTGTCCGGCTTGGCCCCCTCCAGCAGATACAGCGCGACCAGTCCTACGGCGAACAGGTCGGCGGGGAAGTCGGGTTCGGCGCCCATCAGCTGCTCGGGCGCGAGATAGCCGGGCGTTCCCACGACGAGGTTGGTCTCCGTCAACCGGGGTTCGCCCAGCCGCATGGCGATGCCGAAGTCGGACAGCCGCAGCCGCGGCCGGCCGGTGCCGGTGGCCTCCAGCAGCACGTTGGCCGGTTTGACGTCACGATGCACGACGTCCTCCGCGTGCACCGCGGCCAGCCCCGCCAGCAGCTGGTCGAGCAGGGTGCAGACGAAGGCCGGTGGCAGAGGGCCGTAGTCCCCGACGAGGTGGGCCAGGGAACCGCCGGCCACCAGGTCCATGGTGAACAGGACCTTGTCGTCGTCGGCCGCCCAGCTGGAGGGGGCGAGCACATGGGGGTGGTCGATCCGCAGGGCCTGTTCGCGCACGAAGCGCAGCAGCGAGTGCGCGTCGCTCTGGAGCAGGACCTTGGCGGCAACATAGCGGCGGCGGCGGTGGTCCCAGGCGCGCCAGACGGCACCGACCCCTCCGCGCCCGATCGGGTCGACCAGTTCGTACCGGCCGGCGAAGACCTCACCCATGGCTGTACGTCGCTCCTCCCCCTGCGGCTTTCCCCCTTGCTTCCCCCGCGCCGGGCGCTACGACTCCCCGACGAGCGAGAGGACTCCCCCGATGAGTGATACGACTCCCCCGTCGAGCGGGAGAACCCGCTCGCTCCGATCGGTCCCCCGTGCGTGACACGCCCCCTCGTGCCCGCCCGTGCGTGGTCCCCCGTCACGCCGATCGGTGTCCCCCGTCAGATCACTCCGCGTCGGCTGCCGAACCCCCTTCGGCGGCCGGGCGGTGTGATCAGCTCTGGTGGGACTGGTAGTGCGCGACCGCGTCCGAGGTACGGCCGGCGCCGTACACCCGGAGGAACTCTGCCAGTTCCGGGTGGGTCGGGGCGAGGGTCTCCGCGGCCTCGATGATGTCGCCAGCCGCCGCGACCGAGCGCAGCAGCGACTGGATCTCCCGGACCACGCGCTTGACCGTGGGCGCTCCCGAACTGGTCGTCGTCTGCGTGGTGTTGCTCAGCACCGAACCCCCCTGTGACTTCTTGATCTCCTCCATGCGCTCAGTGGCCTCGGCCGCGCTCACGCTGCCGTCCGCGACCTGTCCGGCCAGGTCCTGCAGCAGTTGCACGCGCTGCACGACGGCCGGGTTGCCGATCTTCGCCCGCTGCCCGCTCATCAGCTGCGACAGCATCGGTGCGGACAGTCCCAGAACCCCCGCGAGACGAGCCTGGTTGAGACCAAGATCGTCGATGAGCCTACGGAAGAGCGCCCCCAACGGCTCCCCGTACCAGTTCCGCTGCAGTTCCCGCGCTCTTGCGGTGGCTTCCTGCTGTGCGGCGTCCATTGCGTCTCCCCATCGCTTCCCCATGTACGGCGGTTCGCGGTAGCGAACCACGCCGAGCATCTTACGGAGAGTGGTCGGCGACGGGGACCCCCAATCCTTTTGCGGAATCACGGGGGTGACCCGGTACTCTGGTCTCCGACGCCCGCCGGGACGTGCTTCGTCCGGGCGGATGTCCCCTTCCGGGGCCTTAGCTCAGTTGGTAGAGCGCTGTCTTTGCATGGCAGATGTCAGGGGTTCGACTCCCCTAGGCTCCACTTGATCAGACCCCTCTGAACTGCGGAAACGCAGGCAGGGGGGTCTTCTCGTGCCGGTCGGCGCATCGGGTCAGGCAGTGTTCACGGGTTCGGCCTTGTTCACGTCGTACGTGCCGAGGTGGCGGTTGAGGACGACCCAGGCGATGGAGGTCGCGAGGCCGCAGGACGCGATGACCAGGGCCGTGGTGGGGCTGAGGAACTGGGAGACGGTGCCGCCCACGATCGCGCCGACGGGTTCGAAGCCCAGCGTCGTGAAGCGCATGGCGGAGGTGACCTGGCCGATCATGTGCGTCGGCGTCACCATCTGCTTGATCGTCTCGCTCATGACCAGGTTCACGACGATGGCGAAGCTCCACAGGAACATCCCCGCGGCCACGGCGAGGAACCGCAGCAGGGAGGAGTCCAGCAGTCCGGAGCCGGGGACGAGGAAGGCGCCCACGGTGGGCACGACCAGGGACAGGACGTAGAGCAGCCGGGTCCGCACCCTGCTCATGAACGAGGAGGCGGCCGTCGCGGACAGGACGCCGCCGAGCCCTCCGGCCGCGCTCGCGAGACCCACGAGGAGGGGGCTGAAGCCCAACTCCTTGACCACGTAGAAGGTGTAGACGGCGAAGAACATCGCCGTGAAGAAGTTGAAGTGGGCCGCGGAGACGATCACCGGTCGCAGGATGGGGTGGGAGAAGGCCCAGGTGAAGCCGGTCAGGGCGCCCTTGACCGTCTCCTGCTCCGGCTCCTGGTCCGCGTTCTCCCGCTCGGCGTCCTCGACCTCTGTGGTCTCCGCGCCCTTCTTCGTACCGTCTCCGGATCCCAGCAGCAGCACCGTGCTCGCGACGTAGCTGCAGACATCGGCGACCAGGGCCATGGGCGCGCCCAGCGCCTGGACCAGGATCCCGCCCAGGCCCGGGCCCGCGACCTCGCTGACCGCGGTGCTGCCCTCCATATACGAGTTGATCTTGGGGAGTTGGCGGCGGTCGAAGGTCAGCACCATGTGGGAGGACAGCGCGGAGTCGTACAGAAGGGTGAGGGCGCCGACCAGGAAGACGGTCGTGAAGAGCAGGGGGATGCTCAGCAGGTCCAGCGCGTAGGCCACCGGGATCATCCCGATCAGCAGCAGGCGCGCGATGTTCGCCGTCACCATGACCGACCTGCGCGGGTAGCGGTCGGCGGTCATGCCCACCCACAGCCCCAGGAGCAGCACGGCCAGCGACTCGGCGCTGCCGAGCAGGCCCATCTCGAACGCGGAGGCGTCGAGGGTTTCCAGGGCGAGCAGCGGGATGATGACCACGCTGGCCTGGGTGCCGAACAGGGACACCGTCTGGGCGGTCCACAGGTTTCTGAAACTGCGGTCTTTGAGCACGTCTGGACTCCTGGCGGCACGCCGGTAGATCTGATGAGAGCGGTGCGGACGTCACCGCACGGCCCTGCCGGTGGCGGCCAGAGCCGTGCGGGGATCAACAGCCGGACGCCGAAGGCTCGTTGGGGCGGGCCGTCGTCCGTGAACGGCCGCTACTTGGCCGTGCCGAAGTGTACGGCGATGGAGTAGCGCACCCAGGACCGCGAGCGGATCCCGCACACGCTGTGGTGGTATCCGGGGTTGATCCGCAGGAGTGCCACGCGTCCCTGCTCGGGCTGGGTGGCCAGGGCGGCGCCGCTGGGGGCCTCCACCACGAGTTCACCGCCGTCGCCCGCGGCCCACCCGGGGGAGAGGAAGAAGACGAGGCCGAAGCGCCGGTCGTCGAAGGTGTCGGAGTGGCGGCGCAGATAGTGGCCGGCCTCGTACTTGGCGATGTCGGCCGAGCGGAAGGAGACCCGCTCGCCGAAGGCCTCCGAGAACGCGTCGGCCACGTCGGTGCTCTTGAGCGCGGAGATGAAGGCACGGATGCCCAGGGCGTCCCGGGGGATGTCGCGCAGACAGCCGCTGCGCGAGAAGCGCCGCTCCGGAGGAGCCTCGGCGAACTCCTCGGCGTCGCACGGCTTCACGTTGTCATCGGGGGTGAGCAGCCAGTGCTCCGTGGCCCAGGTCGGTAAGGCCGCCAGCTCGGAGACGAGGGGGTGTGTCATGTCCGCAGGCATCAGAGGCAGGCTGGTGGCCGGAGCGTCGCTTCCCGGCCGCAGCCGGCCGAGTGCTTCCGCCACGGGGGCCGCGGTCAGCATGCCGATCGTCTTGCCGTGGAAGGCGATCGCGGCGTCCCTGCTCATGTGGTCCATGACGGAAGCGCTCTGCGCCGAGTCCTGCATCTTGCCTCTCCTTCGGTCGGTAGGGGCCCGCGTCCAGTGATCAGCGGGCCCTGGTCACCCGGTTCTCGTCCCACACCGGTTCCTGCGTCTGCACCACCTCGCCGTCGGAGCGGAAGAGGAGGTAGCGGTTGAAGGAGCTCGCGAGCCAGCGGTCGTGGGTGACCACGACGACCGTGCCGTTGAACTCCTCGATGGCCTGCTGCAGCGCCTCGGCCGAGACCAGGTCGAGGTTGTCCGTCGGTTCGTCGAGCAGGAGCAGCGTCGCGCCGCCGAGTTCCAGGAGCAGGATCTGGAACCGGGCCTGCTGTCCTCCGGAGAGCGTTTCGAAGCGCTGGTCCGCCGCGGCCGCCAGCTCGTAGCGCGAGAGCATGCCCGCGGCGGCCCCGCGGTCCAGGCCCTCGCGGATGCCCTCACCGCGGCCCATGATCTCCACGAGGGTCTTGCCCACCCACTCCGGGTGCTGGTGGGTCTGGGTGAAGAAGCCGGGTACGACCCGGGCGCCCAGCCGCCAGGAGCCCGCGTGGTCGACGTCGAGTCCGGCCAGCAGCTTCAGCAGGTGGCTCTTGCCTGAGCCGTTCGATCCGAGCACCGCGACCCGGTCTCCCAGGTAGATCTCCAGGTCGAACGGCTTCATCAGCCCGGTCAGTTCCAGCCGCTCACAGGTGATGACGCGGGTTCCGGTACGGCCGCCCGTCAGCCGGGGGACCACACGCTGCTCCCGGGGCAGCTCGGGCGGCCGGCCGGCTTCCTCGTACTTGCGCAGCCGGGTCTGGGCGGCGCGGTAGCGGGGCGCCATGGCGGCGCTGATCTTCGCCTGTTCGCCGAGGGTGTGCACCAGGTCCTTGAGCCGCTCGTGCTCCTCGTCCCACCGGCGGTGCAGCTCGGCCAGCCGTTCGCGCCGCGCCTGGCGGGCTTCCTTCCAGCCGGTGAAGGAGCCGCCGTGCACCCAGGTGCCGCGGCCTTCGAGAGCGACGACCTTGGTGGCGACGTTGCCCAGCAGGGCCCGGTCGTGGCTGACCAGCAGCACCGCCTTGTCGGTGGTGCGCAGCTGCTCCTCCAGCCACCGCTTGCCCGGGACGTCGAGGTAGTTGTCCGGCTCGTCGAGGATGAGCACCTGCTCGCGCCCGCGCAGCAGCGCCTCCAGGACGAGGCGCTTCTGCTCGCCGCCGGAGAGGGTGTTGACGTCGCGGAAGCGGGCGCGGTCGAAGGGCATGCCGAGCGCCGCGGTGGTCACCACGTCCCACAGCACCTCGATCTCGTAGCCGCCGGCCTCGCCCCAGGTGCTCAGCGCCTCGGCGTACCGCATCTGCGTGGGCTCGTCGTCGCGCTCCATCAGCTCGAGTTCGAGGGCGTCGATGTCCGCCGCGGCCGTGGCGATCCGTTCGGGGGCGGCGGCCAGCAGCAGATCGCGCACGGTGGACTCGTCCCGCACCGAACCGATGAACTGCGGCATCATCGCCAGGCCGCCCTGCACGTGGACGGTGCCGGCCCGCGGCTTGAGGCGCTTGCCCGCCACGTTGACCAGGGTGCTCTTCCCCGCGCCGTTGTGGCCGATCAGCGCCGCGACCTCCCCTGCCCCCACGGAGAAGCTGACGTCTGCGAACAGTGTTCGCCCGTCGGCGAGATTGCAGCGGACGCTGTTGAATTCAAGGAATCCCATGATTCTGAGCTTCGTTCTCTCGCTTTGGAAGATGCGCTGTGTGCGGCGCGGAATTCAACGCTCCGGTTTTAGGTGGTCCGCCCAAGGGGTTCACTACCCCTCCCCGGTGGCCCTTCAATCCCCCCGCATCAATCCCCCCGTAGTGCGGCGTCAAAGGCGTTCACGCGTTTCACGGATCCTGCCTGGCCAGATCTCTGAACACAAGGGGAAGAAATGTCCGTGTTGCAGGCATTGAGCATGCTTTGCGGTGAAAAATAAATCAGGATGAGGGACGCTTGACAAGGGCCTGTCTGAATGGTGAAGCTTCCTGACGTCAGAGCAATTCAGTTCCGCTGCACATGAGGAGCGACAGTGAACGAGAACGTTGCTGAGTCCGCAATTCAGGTTGCCTCGCAGGAGCAGGATGACATCTTCTTCATCGAGGAGATGGACGTGGCCGACGCCGCTCAGGTGATGGTCCACCGCTGTTGACAGAGTGAGCGGGTGTGCGGCCCCTGTCTCTTATACA